>DATFXZ010000608.1:0-4379 GCA_035315305.1 Terriglobia bacterium
GTGTCGCCTCCGAAGCTCACGACATCGATCACCCCCGGAACCTGCTTAAACTGGCGTTCCAGAATCCAATCTTGGGCTACTTTCAACTCCATCAGGCTGTAATCGTTACCGATCAGCTCGTAACGATAAATCTCGCCAACTGCAGACGTCGGCGAAAGCTGTGGCTGGACGCCCGCCGGCAAATCTGCCATTTGGAGACGATTCAACACTTCCTGACGATCAAAGTTGTAGTCCGACTCATATTCGAAGTAACACTTGATGTCGGTTAAACCGAAAAGGGAAATTGACCGGATATGATCGAGACGGGGCATACCATTCAGTTGCGTTTCCAGTGGAACCGTAATCTGACGCTCCATCTCTTCAGCCGACCAACCTGCATTCTGCGCGATGACCTCAATTGTTGGTGGCGAAGGATCCGGGTAGGCTTCAATGTTTAGAACCTTGAAGGCATACATGCCGGCGATGACCAGGATCAGGGAGAAGCCAATAACTAAAAACTTCTCCTTCAAAATAAAATCGATGAATGTGCGGATCATTTTCGAAGACTATTTGCCGTGCGATTTGCGCAGTTCATTCAGCAGTAACGCTCCACGGTCCGCGACTGCTTCGCCGGGACGTAGACCCGAATCAACAACGAATGCGTCAGGGTGGACTTGATGTCCTACTTGGATACTCCGCCAACGGAAGCGGCCGGGGCCTTCTACAACAAAGACACCGGTGTCGTCACCGTCGACGATGATGGCACTGGCTGGAACAACAGATGCCCGCTGTTGTGCGGCCGAACCGATTTTGATAGTGGCGAACATCTCTGGTTTGAGTAATCCCTCAGAGTTGGGCACGAGGCACCGGACTCTCACTGTTCGCGTCGTGGGATCCACGGTAGGACTTATGAAAGAGATATGGGCCGGAAAAACACGGTCTGGATAAGCGGCAACCCTGACTTCCACTGGCGTGTTCAACCGAGTCGCGCTAAGGTCGCTTTCATAGACATCGACGAGGACCCATAACGTCGTCAAATCTGAAATAAGGAAAACTGGATCCGGCGAATCCGGCTTGACGTATTGTCCAGGTCCAATCTTGCGGTCAACGATTATTCCGGCGAGGGGTGCTCGGAGCACGACTCGACGGTCAACGTGTTCTCCCAGACCGGCGATGTCGTCGGGATCTTTGCCGAACAGCAAAATACGGTTCTCAACCGCTCGCAACGTGGCTTCTGAACGGCGGAGTTCGTCCTGCGCCCGCGCGAGATCCGCTTCGACCTGTTGTAAGTCCTTCGTCGCTATTGCCTCCTGATCGTGCAGCCTCCGTGCTCGTTCGTCCGCAATTTCTGCGCTCTTCAGTCCGATCCTGCTTTTAGCGACGTCCGATTGAGCGGTTGCGAGATCGTTCTGTGCTGCGACGAAATCGGGTGATTCCAGCACGACCAACGGTTGGCCGGCCTTTACGGCGTCGCCCTTATTTGCCAGTAATTCACTAACTCTGCCGGAATACGGGGTAAACACCGGCGTTAAACGCTCTTCGTTGAACCCAACCTTGCCAGTTGCCTTTCGATTTACGGTGACGTAATCCTCCTTAACAGGGTCCGTCGAGATCTGATTGAGTTGTTGGTCGTCAACAAAAACTACTCCGGAAAGTGAAGCCGGCTTCTCGTTAACCGGATCAGCCTTATCTGTCCGTGTTATCAGTTGCCGCCATCCTACGATTCCGAGGACGATTCCGAGGATCAAGGCGATCGTCCAGATTTTGAGGCGCCACTTGCTTTTGTGTTTCATCTTTATGGTTGGTGGGGAGTCCGGATCGGTTGTTGTTCTCTCAAAGCGCGATTCTCGCGCAGTACTCGAGCGTGCTGGATTGTTCTGTCGACCGCTGCCAGGAATTCTTCTTTGGAGAAGGGTTTCTTGATGTAAGTCACAGCGGTCGTGATTGCGTTTACCCGCAACGCGTGTTCGATAATCTCGTTGTCCGTCATGACCAAAATCGCTGAACCCGCGAACGCCTTGCACAACTCCAAAAGGTGCGCCTGATTTTCACCGCTCAAGCTTAGGTCGAGGATGGCGACATCAAAGGGGGCAGAGCCATCGGATGGACAAGCCGTCGTCGAAGTCGAAGAAGCGCAAACAATAAAGTCGGCTTCGGCCAAAATAGTCTCGAGAATGGTCCTCTCGATTTCCTCGTCATCTAATAGGAGTGCTCGTTGCATCGGAACGCCTCAAGGCAAAACAAAGGCACACCGTTCACCAGATGCAAATTGGTAGGTTTTCCATCAAGTTCCCGTTGGAAGATTTCGTCATGATCGGGCATGAGAGCCCGAAATTCGGGCAATGCTGCCCGAACCAACCACGGTTTTCGCTGACGCGCAAACAGGAGGAAATGACGCACTGAACAGCGTCGTTGTTGTGTCGTTTAGCTCGGCAGTTCCATTAAAAATTGAACGCCCGCTCCACCAGTATCGCGCACGCCGAGACGGCCGTTATGGACTTGCACGATTTGGCGGCAAAGGTACAGTCCCACCGCGGTGCGGATACCGGACCGGTTTTCATATTCAATCGACCCAAATGGAACAAACAAGGATTCCATATCGCGAGCCGAGAGGCTGGCGCCGGCGACATCTATCGTGAGGCGGGCGCGTGTCTGAGTCGTATAAAGCGCAACCTGCAGCGGCGTCTCGCTGGACGACATGGCTGATGCGCACGTAAAGAGACTCCATATAGCGTGCTCCAGCAACGCTTCGTCACCTAGGATGGTTACGCCCGCTTGGATTTCGCAGCTGAACAGCTGACCCGGGAAAAAAGGTTTGATTTCGGAGATCGTTCTTCGAACCAGAGCGGAATACTGGAAGGGATTCGGTTGAAATTTGAATTCACCTGTGCGCAGCCGCATCGCCAGGAAAAGATGTTCGACCAGCCGGATCAACCTCCACGATTGTCTGCTGATGCTCTCGATCGCTCGATCGGCAACCGTCCGGTCTTCGGGGTGGGCAGCAAGCACCGACGCGAATCCGTGAATCGAAGTGATCGGCGTTTTAAGTTCGTGAGCAGTGACGGCCAGAAACTGATCCCGTTCCCGATCCCGCGCTGCAATCGCCGAGAACCCCGTATCCAAAGCATTGCCCAGAACTGCTATTTCGTCCTCTCCGGTATCAATCACCTTTTCATTCACACCCAGATCTCTGAACCGGTGGACCTTTCCAACCAGCCGGCGAATTCTCGGCGCGATCGCCTGACGGACAAGCAAGCCCAGCGTCAATGTCAAGGCTGTGCCGGTCAATCCGATGGTGAACAACCAAAAACGCGATCTCTGCGCGTGCCGCTCTATCAGCTCATGAGCGATTTGTGCGTACTCGGTATTGACATCAAACAAGGCGGAGATCGCCTCCCGCACTTTGGGGGCTTGCGTGCGGATATTCTCGGTTGTCACGTCGTCGTCGCCGAGATTCAGAAGGGACTCTTCGAAATGCTGCAGCGCCCGTTTCTCTTTTTCGAGTAGGTCGGACCTCCCTAGCTGCAGAAGCCTGGCTCGAAAAAGCGTTGCCTCACGGCTCGTTCCTTCGAATGTTTCCAACTGGGTACGATAACGATGGTCAAACTCCCGAAGGTACCGGATGAATTGGGCAATCATGGTGGGTGGCCCTCGATAACCAAGACTAGGTGCATCGGGCCTGGTCAGTGTCTGCAACGTTGCCGCATCTTCCTGAGCCTTGCCGAGGTCCGCAATGCTCAAAAGCTCAAATCGGTACATGTACTGGCTTGCGGCGGACATTTCACCAAGGTATTTCATGGCCGTTATAACCAGTAGCGTTGCTATTGCGGTTTGGAGCGCGACTAGCAGAAAAAGGCGACGTCCGACGGAGACCTTTAATAACACTACCCACCATCAATCGTTTTGATCTCGGCTGACGTCTTATAAGGTGCAATGCGAGGTCCAAGGGTTGAACGCACCGGCTATCCAGCCGAATTTTGATATATACGGGTATTATTTTCTGCATTTTAGAGTAGTGCCAATCCCTGCCATGGGCCGCTCTGATTTTTGAGCGCGTCCTTGATTTTCCGTATTTCCTCGTCTTCCACTCTCTTGCGGGCCGCGTCCAAAGACGCTAGCATTTTGGGTTTGCCATTACACGGAGGTCGTTTTTTGATAATTCTGCTCGTAATAATTCTGTTGTTCAGCGCCGTGCCTGCGCATGCAGCCGCTGCCGGCGTAGACGAGGTTTTTGGAAAGCTCAGTCTCGGTTTTGAGAGAAACGAAGGTCAGGCTGACCCGAAAGTGAAGTTTTTAGCGCGGGCCCGCGGCTACAGCATTTTCCTGACCGGTAGTGAAACGGTCATGAAATTCACGGCTCCAAAGACGGCGGCGGTCCGGATGAAGTTTTTAGGTCAGCA
>DATFXZ010000609.1:0-3319 GCA_035315305.1 Terriglobia bacterium
TGAAGGTCCGTCATGCCGCACAGAATTGGTGACCCGCATGCCCCTGTACCGTATTCGAGCAAGGCAGCCTGGGCTGCTGCGATCGTCGTCGGATGCTTGTTGAGCCCAAGATAGTTGTATGAGGTGAAATTGATGACCTGCCGGAGTTCTCCATCGGACTCGATCTGGATCCGCGGCATCGCAGCACCGTGGAGCTTCGGCTCATAAAGGTTCCAGGCCCAATTGACGTCTTTTCTCCAGGCTGTGAACTCTTTCGGAGGGATCAAAGGGTTATCGCCTTCTCCTAGATAAAAATCCCCCGTGCTGAATTTGAACGGTTCTGCAGTCATATTTACTCCAAGTGATTGGTCACGCAGCTCTGCGCAGTCCCGCCGGAATGCGTCCTGTATTCATGCACCACTCCAGCGTCGGCCGCAGCGTTGATTCTGCGTTGCGAAAACGCACGCCCAGCTCGCGCATAGCCTTGCTGTTGTCCGTAAACCAATAGAGCGTCGCGTAAGGAATGACTTGTGGATTGAACGGCAGCGGGAGATGAAATGTTCGTCCCAGCCAGGCAACGGATCGGATGAGGGGAGTCGGAAAAGTGATGAACTTCTTCCTTAGTAAGAGCAGTTCATTCGTGAGTTCCGCCAGTCGGCGAATGGTCATGTTCTCGCCGGCGAGAATGTATCGTTCGCCATTTCGACCGTGCTCAAGCGCGGCAATGATGCCGGCCGCAACATCGTCAACATAAGCAACACTGGTTCCTCCCTCACATACCGTCACCGGATTGGAAGTCGCGAATTCGATCAGAGTTCCTGCAGTGATGAGGTTGGTGTCGTTAGGTCCGTAGACTTCGCTTGGGTTAACGATTGTTACGGATATGCGATCGCTGTATTCCTTGCAAAACTCCTCAGCCTGAAGCTTGGCCCGGGCGTACGCGTAGGATCTGCGCGGCAACGACGATCGGTTAGTTTCGTTCCGCACGGCCGGCTCGCGAGTTCCCGCCACGGCGACAGTGGATGACACGTAAACCATTCGTTCGATGCCCGCGGCCGCCGCGGCCTTCAGCACATTGAGCGTTCCGCCGGCGACTACATCGAACATGAAGGGGGAGCCGATGAGGTCCCACTTTGCAATGCCGGCAAGATGGATGACAATGTCGCAGTCCCGCATGGCAGTCTCAAGCGAAGGAAAATCCAACAGATCGCCGACAACGAGCTCGCAGCCCAGATGTGCGATCCGATCGAGCCGCGACGTGCGACGCACGAGGCAACGGACATCCAGACGGCGGGCGCGAAGCAGACGCACAACGACGGAACCAATGAAACCGTTACCGCCCGTGACTAGAATCTTCATGAAGCCTCACAAACCGAGGCGGTCCCGGTCATCGTAAAGCCGCATGAGGTTATCCAGGAAGGATTGACCTCGGTCGACCGTGAGCACCTGGCCCCGCATGCCGTCCAGCAGGCCGCTGCACAGCGCGACGACGCAGTTGGAGATCTCTTTTGAATCAATGTAATGTTCGTCGCGCAGGAACTTGCTGGCGAATTCCTCGAAATCACCGAACGTATCCCGGAGCGACATGGTCCGGACAGCCCCTGCTCGAATGACATTAATCCGTATGTCTTCGTCATAAAGTCGATAACTCAGGTACCGGCACATTGTCTCCATTGCGGCTTTTGAGCTCGCCACGAAGTCGTAGCCCTTCGCATAACTATCCGGACCTCTCGAAGACATTGCGATCACGTAGCGAGGATACCGGCCGAAACATTCCCGAATCTGGCTGATATACGCGAACATCGGCCAGGCGGTGTATTCCATCGCTTTTGAAAACGCCTTCAAGGAGTAGTCCTTGAAGTCTTTCACCACAAGCGCAACGGAGGCATTGTTGACAAAAATATCAACGCTCTCCCATTCTCTGCGAAGTTCCTCCATCAGCGCGGTCGTATCATCCGTGTTACCAACGTCGGCGCGGATGATGAGCGGTTTCGGAGCACGTTTGTCGGAAAAGCGCCGATAGACTTCGTCTTCGTCTGCCGTGCCCCACTTGTAAGTGACTGCACATCGCGCACCACGCCCGGCAAGATCTAATGCGGTTTCCAGGCCGATGCCCATTGTGCCGCCTGTTACCAGCGCAGTACGGTCTCGGAAATCGCCAATCACGCCGTTGTAGCCGCCCTTAACTTCTCCTGCACCGACGCGTACAACAGGTCGACTAGACCGTTCATGTTGGTCAACTTGCCTAACTCCGAGCGAGGCACTTTTACCTTGAGTTCCCGCATCGCGGAGGACACAACGTCAACGATATCCAGACTATTCGCACCGAATTCCTTCATCGATCGTGACATGTCGATGTCGGCCGCCTTAATGTCGCCGACGACTTCGATGAGGTGTTTACGGACAATGGATGCTATTTCTTCACGGTCCACAGACAGACTCCTTCATTACCTCAGTTCTCAGAGCGCGAGCTCGTCGCGTTCGTTATACAGACGCATAAGATTGTCAAAAAAGGTTGTGCCGCGGTCGATCATGAGTACCTGACCGCTGACGCCATCCATCAACCCACTGCAAAGGGCGAGGATCGCGTTAGCCACTTCCTCGCAACTGATGAATTGGCGCTTCATATTGAACCGCTCGGCAAATGCTTCGAAATCCTTGCCGAATGTCGATCGGAGCGATTCGGTCCGGACAAGCCTCGATCGAACAACGTTGATGCGCACATCTTCATCGAATAAGCGGTAGTTCATGTAACGACAGAGCGTTTCCATGACAGCCTTGGATGCGGCTATGAAATCGTAATTTTTGTAGAAATGGTCGGGCCCGCCACTGGAAAGGCCCACGATGTAACGTGGGTAGCGGCCGAACACTTCCTTGATCTTTCGGGAATATTCGAACATCGGCCATGCACTGCATTCGATGCTTCGAAACAGCGCGCGCAGTTCGTAATCGCCGAGATCTTTGACGACTAAACCGACCGAAACATTGGAGACGAAAGCTTCGATGTGATCGTGCCGCCGGCGCAACTGTTGCAGAACGGCGTCTGTATCTTCGGCAAGCGAAGCGTCTGCTTCAATAATGTCGGGGGCCGGTAGATCCTCTTCTCGGAATTTAGCGAGAATCTCTTCCTTATCCGCTGTTCCCCATTTGTAGGTCAATGTGCAGGCTGCACCCTGGCGTGCAAACGCAAAACCCGTTGCAAGTCCAATTCCCATGGTGCCGCCCGTAATGAGCACGGCTTTCCCACGAAGGTTGTTCATTTTTGTTACTGGTACGACACCCGGTGAGCGGGGTGGTGGCCTTTTCCGTGCCAGACTTCGCTCGGGGGAGCATCTTCTAA
>DATFXZ010000610.1:0-2377 GCA_035315305.1 Terriglobia bacterium
ACGCTAATTGAAGATGTTGCCGATATCCAAAGCAAACACAAAAGCTCCGGGCGGCTCACCGGGAAGACGCTTCAGATTGAATGAATATCCCGCATCAAAATTAACGTTGATAAGAGCAAAGCGTATACCCGTGCCCATCCCGTAGCGAAAACCATCACGCTGGTTTGGAATTCCTGATCCCACTCGGGCAGCATCCAATAAAAGTAGCGGACTGACTCCAACCAAATTGAGCTCTCTGAAAAAGACATCGAACAGTCGTCCGATGAAATCCACGGTTTTGTTCGCCCTTCGCTCGGATATCGGAATACGTACGCGTTTCATCGGCGTCTGTGTCGCTGCCTGAATCTTCAGCAAGCTCTGCGCCAGGGCATGAAGACGCTCCCATTCAGCCGACAATCTTTCTTCCTCCATTGGCTTCTGGAGGCTTTGGACCGAGTTGTCGAGACCCGAAATATAGGACGGCATCGCGCCACCAAACCCGAGCACGACCAGATCGGCGTTGTGTTTGGCCGATTCGAAATCATGTTTTGCCAGAGCGTCATTCGCCCGACCAAACGCAGCTGATGCCTTCTCGGCGTATGTCTCGACGGACTCGAGTAACGTTTGCATTTCGAGTAAACGTTGCCGTCGCGTGATATCGGCTGCTGTATCCGAGGGTCGTCCGTGGAGGTCGGTTTGAATCCTTATGGTAATAGGCGCCAGTTGCTGACGGATCCGGTCAAGAATTTGATCGATGGTTGCGCCCGTTCCAGAGACCGGCGTTTTCAAGGTCCTCAAGACAGATTCAACTTCGCTTGCTGCGTAGGCCTCGAGAGCCTCCACATCCCTGTACGCAGTTGAGATCTCGGTTTGTGTCCGGGCGAAACCTGCATCGGCCGTGGCTAATTCCATATCCGGCAGTCCGGTTCCATTCAAGGCCGTTCCGAGATTTGCGACCGCTTCCCGCAGCAGTTTGATCAGCGCTTTCATGTCGGCATCGTCTTCAGTGAGTTCCTTTCCGTGACGCTCGACGTTGTGGATGTCATCGTCTTCGATAGCGTCGCGAATGTTGCTGATGGGCATGATCCCTGTATCCGGATCCGCCTCATCAAACTTAGCGATCAGCTGAAGGATCTGATCTTTCTTCTCGGCAGGCATTGAGCCGATTTGCCGGTTCAGGCTGTCAAGAACCGTGCGGAGATTGTCCAATTGAGGACCTAACGTTTTCATTTTGTCGCGCAATCTTCGGACTTGATCGCTGTCCGCAGTTTCATCCTGCGTGAGGGCTCCACGCGCAGTCATCAGTTGACCCTCTAGTGCTGCCAGCAGAGTGGCGTCGTGTGTAATCTCTGGTGGAAGCAACTCCCGTCCCCAGATCGTCTGCGCAAGTGTAACGTTCATCGACAGAAAGTTCGTGCCTCCCGCGCCCCCCAAGCGGTTTTGGGGGAAGCTGCGGATGAGCGCACTGCTACCGATCCGCCAGGAGTCTCCTTTGATGAACTCGTTCTGAACGTCGCCGCCAAAGAAATGCTCGGCCACGGGTGTGCGGCCTGAAGTACCCTGCAACCAGCCTCCGGTCACCTGTGTCGCCAGATGCAACGGCATGTGATCGCGCGGCAATATGCGCGTTTGGTACGCGCTGTCGAAGATGTGTTTTACAAAATCGACCTTGATTCCTTCACCTGCATTCCCGAGAAGCAGCCCGTATGACGCTTTCCAGTTGCCCCGGCTGACTCGGATCGATTCGCCAACATAGAGCTTCACGGCGCGATAACCCGAATGCGGCAAGCCGGACTGTGCCGAGGACTCCACGATAGAGTCCGCCTGTCTGTTGCCACCTTCGATGCTTGTGCCGAACCTGAAGATCAGATCGCTGGCTCCCACGGGCCGCGTTGAGCCGAAGAATTGTCCCAGCACTGTCCCTTGCCTCAACTTCACGTTGTCGGACTCGATGCGCGAGTACGTATATCCCAGACGCCACTCGATGTGATCGAGTGCCCCCTTCCCGAAGTCACGACTGCCGAAGAGCGAACCGTCGCCGGTCCTGCTCGAGCCTGAGCCGGAACTCGTCAAGTCGATCTTCTGGAAAACGGGTGCGCCCGTCGAAGCTGCAAAGCGCGCCCCGCCGAAAAGTTTTCGCGAGGGGTTGTAGCCCGCGAGTGTTTTAAAGACGATGTGCGTCGCTGAACTACCTGCCTGCCCGTCTCGTTCCTTTTCACGATCGGTTCGTTCATCACTTTCAAAATTGATTGTTGTTGAGGACGGTTGGACGAGCGACAGCATTCGGTACTCAATTTCCAGCGTCGGAGGATTCGCGGAAGCATTACAGTTTCGGATGGCCGGTGCTATGAACTGAAATCCCGTCTTTCCGATCAACTGCCGCTTTTCGAGTTCGTCC
>DATFXZ010000611.1:0-10949 GCA_035315305.1 Terriglobia bacterium
GCGATTTCCGCTTTCGCCGAAGCTATCGCCGCTTCCGACGACCGAATGGATGCAGACATTCCCTCGACCTCTGTTTGCGCAGCATCGAGACTCGCTTCTGCAGCATGCACGTCGGCTTCCGACTGGATGGATTCGAGCTGGACGAGGAGAGACCCATCCTGAACGTGATCGCCCTCTTTCACGGGCAGCCGAACGATGCGGCCCATCATGTTGGAACTGACGTTCACGTATTTTTTCGGCTTGATCTCTCCGTTGGCGGATACGGTTTGCGTCAGATCCTGTCGAACCACGCGTCCAGCCTGCACCGCAACCACTCCACGATTCCGCGCGAAAATGCTATAACCGACGGTTGAAGAGATGGCAACGGCCACAACGGCAGCAATCAAAACTTTTTTCTTTGTCGTCATCGGACCTCAATACGAAGTGAAAGACGCGTGAGTTTCAAAAAACGTCACATGATACCCGATTCATCGTTGAATAAAAAACCGGCCTACTTTGATTTTTGCTTTGAATTTTTGTGTGACATGTCTTAAAAATATTTTTAAACAAAGAGCTTACCCGAAGAAGGTGAGCAATAGTGGTAAAGAGAGTAAGGATCGGAGGTGAATTAAAAATGGCAACGAAGAAAAAAGCTCCAGCAAAGAAGAAGGCGACGAAGAAAAAGAAGTAGTCGCCCATTTACAGCAAAGCCCCGCGGCTCGCGGGGCTTTTTTATTTTTCCGACAGAATTTCAGTGGATTGTTTCGACTTTCTTTTTCAGGTAGTCCATCAGAATGTACTGGCCGAGATTCACGGTGGTCGTGAAGTAGGCCTTCCCGCGGCAGATCTCGGTCACTTTCTTCACGAAGTCGACGAGGTAGTAGTCGCTGGCCAACATGAAGGTGTTGATAAGGATTCCTGCCTTACGACATATCGCTACTTCTTTGAAGGTCTCCTGCAAAATCATCGGATCGAGTCCGAACGCATTCTTGTAGATCCTGCCGTTCGGCAGTGTGATCGCTGAAGGCTTGCCGTCCGTGATCATCACGATTTGCCGCATATCCTTTTTCTCGGCCATGAGCAGTCTCCGAGCCAGACGCAATCCTTCACACGTATTCGTGTGATACGGACCAACGACAACTTTCGCCAACTGCTTTAATGGAATCTCTTCGGCGGAATCATGAAACAGGACCAGACGAAGCGAATCGCCCGGATATTGCGTGCGGATCAGGTGCGACAGCGCCAGCGCGACACGCTTTGCAGGAGTAAACCGATCTTCACCGTACAGGATCATGCTGTGGCTGGTATCTAGCAAGAGAACGGTAGAGCACGAACTCTCGTAGTCCGCCTGTCGAACCATCAGATCTTCATACTCCAGGTTCAGCGGAGCGCCCAGACCTTCCCGGGCCACCGCATGCAGAAGTGTGGAGCTAATATCGAGATTTAATGTGTCACCGAACTCGTACTCTTTTGTCGCTTGATAGGCTTCAACACCCGTGGCGAAATGGATTGTCTCGTGCCGGCCGAAGCTGCTGCGGCCCAGCGAGCCCAGGAGGTGTCGCAGCAAGCGGAATCCCAGGAAATCGATTGATTTGTCCGTCAATTCGAACCGCGCAGAACCCGATATATTGTCTTCTGTGCCTTGAGCGTTCTCATCGATTGCGGATGGCGCGGGCTGCTGTTGAGATTGCATCCATCCTTCTTCAATCATCTGGCGGATGAGCTGGTCGATCAGTTCATCCAATTTCTTCGCGTCGCCTTCACTCCGATCTTCTAACCATTGTTGATAAACATCCTCTGGTACCCTGCCCAACTCTACGAGCTTCTCAACGATCGCCTGCCGCAACGACTCGAAATCACGAGGATTGCTGATGTCGTTAAAGCCGTACTGAAAGCCGCTCTGAAGAAAGAACTCGGACAACTGATCGAGAAGCTCCTCGAGGCTGAGGCCATCGAGCGGCGAAGGAATCCATTTTGTGTACTTCGTAGTTGCCATTGTGCTAGTTCAGCGGTTTCTTGTACCGGTTCCTCTCTAGAGTGTAGTCGCGGTATAGCTCTTGGGCGCCTGGAACCTTTCGCTCGGATGCTGCAAACCCGCGCTCTTCGGAACGGCTGATCTTGTCCATCGAATGAAGCCCCTCGAGAACCATTTCTCCAGCAGCTGCATGGAGACCAGCGGGACTGTCCGCTTTCACACCGAGACCGTCGATTTTGTCGAGCAAGCCCTGAACACGCTCTAGATGGCTCAACACGGAAGAGGCTGGATCGAGGTCGGACAGCTTGAGATGACCACCCATTTCGAACCACTCGATCACCTGCTTGAAATCCGTAGTCGGATAGTAGTGCCGGAAAATCATTTGAACCGCCTGCCGGATCAGATCGCGCGCGATGCTGTCTGCTCCCTTCAGCTCTCCTTCATACTCCAGTTCGATTTTCCCGGTAATCGATGGGAGCGCGGAATAGATATCCCCAATTCGTGGGATTACTTGATCCTCGCCAGCCAGAATCGCACGACGCTCGGCATTGCTGATCACGTTTTCGAGACACGAAATTGGCAGGCGCTGGCTCACGCCGGATCTTTTGTCAATTCTCTGGTCCCCACGAGCCTTGAAAGCGATAGCTTCAATAACCTGCTTTACGAACTCGGGGACCAGGATCCGAGCCGAATTGCGCTGAATCCATGCTTCCTGCTCGGTTATGGCAACGCCGTGATCGAGGTTCACGGGATAGTGGGTTTTGATCTCGGATCCGATTCGATCTTTGAGAGGAGTAACGATCTTGCCGCGGGCAGTGTAATCCTCCGGATTTGCAGAGAACACAATAACGACATCGAGCGGCAGACGCACAGGATAGCCCTTAATCTGAACGTCGCCCTCTTGCATGATATTGAACAAGCCGACCTGAATCTTGCCGGCAAGATCCGGCAACTCGTTAATAGCGAAAATTCCTCGATTCGCCCGGGGAAGCAAACCGTAGTGCACACTGAGTTCGCTGCCAATCGCATGACCACCCTTCGCGGCTTTAATTGGGTCGATGTCGCCGATGATATCCGCAATCGTGACGTCCGGCGTCGCAAGCTTCTCGACGTATCGCTCGTCCCGACTGCGATACTCAATAGGTGTGCGATCACCGAGCTCGGTAATGAGATCGCGGCAACGTCGACAGATCGGCTTGAAGGGATTGTCGTTGATTTCGCAACCGGCAATGACGGGAACGACTTCATCCAATAGCGTAATCAGATCGCGCAGGATCCGGCTTTTGGCTTGTCCTCGCAGCCCGAGAAGGATCATGTTGTGCCGCGAAAGAATCGCGTTGATCACCTGTGGAATGACCGTTTCTTCGTATCCGATAATTCCCGGAAAAATCGGCGTCTTCTCGTTAAGTCTGCGTATGAGGTTGGTACGCATTTCGTCTTTAATCGTCCGAGTCCGGTGAAACTCGTCTCCGAATTGGCTCGTTCGCAGATCACCTAAGGTGCGAGGTAACATGGCAAAAAACTCCAATCAGCATAGCCGCCTACGACAAATAGGACGCGCTGAAAAACAAAAAATTCGCGCAGAAGTGCGCGGCAATTGCGCTTTCGATACCGCTCTGAATATAAATAAAGCCGAGAAGCATACCGCCAAAAAAAGCTGCCGTGAAGCCGTAGATGTTGTGGGCCATAGCAAAAAGGAGAGACGAGAGAACAACTGCCAGGGCTTTTGGCAGAATGGCGACAACGCCCGGCCAAAGCGGCGCAAGTCGCGAGTAAAGGTATCGGAATGAGAACAGAAAACAAGACAGAATGAAGAGCCGGAATAGCACTTCTTCGAGCATGCCCGTATCGAGCGATACTACAAAAGAATCGTAAACACTTCGCATGTCGCGGATCCGCGGCACGACGAGTGGACTATACCGATAGGTGAAAAAGAAAAAATAGTTAATCAGACCCAGAACAAGGCCTGGAAGAACGCCATAGTTCACGATGTCTCGAAGTGTTAGACTCCAGTCTTCGAAGCCGATAAACAGCGAGCCTTGGAGCTGACTCTCGCGCGCAACGGCTAGTCCGAAGCTTCCGAAGATAAGCACAATTAGAAAGCGTGATATGATCGTCCAAGTTGGGGAGGTTCCGGAATTCTGCGCATTCAGAACAGACAAACCTGCAGCCACGGCGGTTAGCAGCGCCAAGACCACGGTGATTCCCATGATCTTCTGGAGTCGCATGCCAACAATCATACACCATGCGCTATTTCATCCTCAGTGACATCCACTCCAACCTAGAGGCGCTCGAAACCTGCGTCCAGCGTGCAAAACAGGCCGGTTATGATTCGGTGCTTTGCTGTGGAGATATCGTCGGATATGGCCCAAATCCCGTTGAAACGATCGACGGCATCCGCAGGTTAAACGCCGTTACCATTCGCGGGAATCACGATCGAGTTGCAGCCGGCTTGGACGAAGCGACGCAATTCAATCCACATGCGCGCCGAGCTGTGTACTGGACTCGCTCTGCGTTGCCGGACTCGTATCGCGATTACCTGGCGAATCTTCCTGTAGGACCCGTTGAGGTCGCATCTGAAGCCCAACTCGTTCATGGCGCTCTGACACACGAAGACGATTACATTTTTACTGAAGCCGACGCCGACGAGAATTTTCTGCTTACGAACAAACCGATTACATTTTTCGGCCACAGTCACTTCCCGGTCGTCTTCTGCTCGGGTGAAACAGGGAACTCCCTGCAGGCAACCAGTTATGAGTTTGACGAATTCATCGCGGTCAAATGTGAACCCGGAAAAAAGCTTCTCGTCAATCCCGGCTCCGTCGGACAACCACGCGACGGTGATCCGCGCGCCAGTTTCGCGATTTGGGATTCGGATCGAGGTCGCATTGAATTCTATCGAATCGAATACGACGTGAAGCTGACTCAGGATAAGATGCGCGCCGTAGATCTACCGTCCTATCTGATTGATCGATTGGCACACGGTCGATAGTCAATAGCCGAGCTTCGTTATTTCGGTGACGGGGACGCGGTAGTTCCAACCACGTGGAAGATTCTCCTGACGAACTTCAAATCGGAATTCGGTGCCTGGCGGAATAGGCTTTTGGTTTGTATTCAGGATCTTTTGGCTGTATTCACGGATAGGTTTGCCGTCGAAATCAGTGAAGGTCATTTTCACTTCTGCCGAGCGCAGCGGTTTCTGTGAAACGTTTTTCAAATAGGCGGAAACGACATAGATCTTCTGACGTGCAAAATTTTCGCTGGTTGCGATGTTCAAATGGGAAAGTTCGGCGCTGCGTTCCATGACATCCTTGTCCGTGACTTCAGTCAGTGGCAAGGAGCGTTCCTGCTGCCCGGACGAGATAAAGGTCCAGCCGACAACCAAACCGACGATTAGAATGATGGAGGCGCCGATAATGATCGTCGAACGATGTTCGCCCATGTCACTCTCCGCTGATCACCATATTCCCAATTTTCAAAGTCGGTGCAGCGATGGAACCAAGGAAAGTGAGGTCATTTCCGACCATTTCGATATTGTTGAACATCTCTCGTAGATTGCCGGCAATTGTGACTTCCTGGACAGGGTGAACGAATTCTCCATTCTCCACCCAGATTCCCACAGCACCCCGCGAGTAATCCCCTGTGACCGTGTTGACGCCGAAACCAATCAATTCGACGACGTAGAGCCCTCTCTTGATCGAACGGATGATTTCTTCGGGCATGTACTTTCCAGGCTTCAGATAGAAGTTCGTTGGGCCGATGGTCACCGCTCCGGATGCCGTGCGGCTCCCATTCCCCGTCGGCTGCGAGCCGAGTTTCCTGGCGGTATACGCAGTGTGAAGGTAATTACGAAGAACACCGTTCTCTATAATTGGAGTCACTCGTGTCGGCACGCCTTCATCGTCGAACGGAGTTGAGCCGAGGCCTGCAGGCATGAGCGCGTCATCGACTACAGTTATATTCTCTGCCGCCACCTTTTGGCCGATTTGATCGATCAAGAATGAACTGCGGCGATAAATCGCACTTCCGGATATTGCTTCGAACAGGTGGCCAAGCAACGACCGAGCAGTTAGAGGATCGAAAACGATAGGGACGTCGGCAGTCGGAATTTTTCGAGCTCCAAGTCGTCGGCGCGCGCGCTGCGCGGCTTTCCTGCCGATGTCCTCCGGCGACTCCATTTGGTTTCGATGTCGCGCCGCGGACATCCAATGATCTCGCTGCATACCCTCGCTTGATTGAGCAATGGGCACACAATACAGTCCCGCGCTGGTGCCTTGGTAGCTGCCGTTAAACCCTAAAGTGTTTGCTAGAGCAACCTTGGTTCGAGCGTAATCGAAGGAAGCACCCTCTGAGTTGGTGATCGATTTGTCCGCGGAAAGCGCGGCAGCTTCGGTCCGCATTGCGAAATCAATACGCTCCGCCGGTGTGACCGTCTCCCAAGATGGATCGATTAACTGTAGTTCCGGAAAGCCGTTGCGATACACAGCGTATTCAGGCAGACCGGCACTGTCGTCTTCGGACGTGAGTCTGGCCATCTCGACGGTCTCGTCAACTAATCCCTGAAGTACACTCGGCGTAAGGTCGGATGTATGCGATGCCGCTGTCCGTTTGCCGACGAAAACCCGCAGCATAAGGCTACGAGAAATTGCCTGCTTCAGCGTCTCGACTTCTCCCAGTCGTACGGTAACGGAGAAGCTGTCGTCCTCACGAATGAGTACGTCCGCAGCAGTAGCTCCGTCTTTTTTCGCCCGCTCGATGACGTCTCGAGCGGTGGTTTGCAGATCTGACATTATTTTTCCGTTCCACCCACTGTGATTTCTCGAATTTTGATCGTCGGCAGCCCGACGCCGACAGGGATCGTCTGGCCGTCCTTCCCACAAATGCCAATGCCATGATCCAATTTGAGGTCACTGCCAACGGCTGTCACCCGACGCAACACGGTTGGACCATCGCCAATTAACGTCGCGCCCTTCACCGGTGCAGTAATATGGCCGTCGTCGATAAGGTAGGCTTCGCTTGCAGAGAACACGAATTTGCCGCTTGTGATATCCACCTGACCGCCACCGAACTGCACGGCATATAAGCCCTTCTTCACAGATTTGATGATGTCCTCGGGCGCCGAGTCACCTGCCATCATGAACGTGTTTGTCATTCGTGGAATTGGAATGTGATCGTAGCTTTGCCGGCGGCCATTGCCTGTTAAAGGCAGCTTCATGAGTTTCGAGCTCAATCGATCCTGCAAATACCCTCGCAGAATTCCTTTTTCAATGAGCACTGTCTGATGGGTAGGATTACCCTCATCATCCATGTTCAACGACCCGCGTCGAAACGGTATCGTTCCGTCATCCACAACTGTGCACAATTCAGAAGCGACTTTCTGTCCTACCAGACCGGCGAATGCCGACGTTTTCTTCCGATTGAAATCAGCCTCTAGACCATGGCCGATGGCCTCGTGAAGGAGAATGCCCGGCCAGCCAGGCCCGAGAACCACTTCCATCGGTCCAGCCGGCGCATCGACAGCTACCAACTGGAGAATTGCCTGTCGCGCGCTTTCGCGCGCAATCGCTTTCGGGTCGAGATCCCCAGCAAAGATATCGAGTCCTTGACGGCCGCCGCCCCCTTGGTACCCAAATTGACGCCGGCCCCCCTCTTCGGCGATGCACATCACATTCAGCCGCACCAGTGGCTGCAGATCCCATGCAGCGTTCCCGTCCGAAGTGACGATGAGAACGTGTTTCGTTTCGTCGACATAGCTCGCCTGAACTTGTTTAATGCGCGAGTCGAAGACGCGAGCCGCCCGATCGGCTTCCTGCAAGAGCGCTATTTTTTGGGCAATCTCCAGTTCTGTGGGGAATACGTTAATGGGGTATAGATTCCTTTTCTCATCCAACGCCGCCGGAACTCCTATTTTTCCGCCTTGGGATGATGCGTTCGCGATAAAAGCGGCCGTGCGAGCAGCCTTGATGACGTTCTCCCGATTCAAATCGTCCGAATACGCGTAGCCCGTCTTTTCGCCCGAGATAACCCGCACACCGACGCCCAGGCTTACGCTTTTAGTTGCGCTCTTAATGATCTGCTCCTCAAGAACGATGGAGTGATTGATTCGGTATTCGAAATAAAGATCGCTATAGTCTCCACCTCGCGACAGTGCTTCGCTGAGGTATGTTTCAAGGTCAGCTATGGTGAGGTTGTATCGTTGGAAAAAAATTGATTTAGTGAGTTCCATTTAACAGATTCCCATCTTCGGCAACAGGTCCCACGACCACGAGAGTGTAGTTTTCGCTGTCGAGATACTTACGTGCAACCCGGGTAACGTCGTTTACCGTGACCGCTCGGACATAGTGAGGATATTTTTCGATGAAATCAAAACCGAGACCATAGACGTGGGCATGCACCAAAAACCGCGCAATTTGGGGACTTGACTCGAAACCGAAAACAAAACTGCCGGTTAGATAATCCTGGGCATCCTGCAACTCTTGTGCCGTCACCGGTTCTTCGATGATCCGGCGAATTTCGTTCAGTAATTCATTGATCGCCAGTTTCATGTTCTCCGGAGACGTGCCGATGAACGAAACAAATCGGCCCGGATCCAACCCGGCCGTCATTGTGATACTCGCGAAGGTTGTATAAGCCAGACCAAGTTCGTCACGCAGACGTTGAGGAATACGCGCGGTGAATCCGGCACCGCCACCCAGGATGGTATCGAGCACCTGGAGCGCGTAATAGTCTGGGTTGGTTCGACTGATCCCAAGATGCCCGAGATAAATATTTAGTTGCTGAGCCGGCATTGTAATGAACTTTAAGCGCTTGGTATTTTGGCGTGTCGGCTCGGGATAAATCGGGAAGATCACAGGTTTGGCTTCCCAACTTCCGAGTGCTTTTTCGATCTTTGGCAACAGTTCCGGTACTTGAAAGTCACCGACGACAGAAAGAATTATGTTATTCGGCACAAAATACCGTCCATGGAACTCCAGCAGGTCGTCG
This sequence comes from Terriglobia bacterium, assembly GCA_035315305.1. Taxonomy (GTDB): domain Bacteria; phylum Acidobacteriota; class Terriglobia; order 20CM-2-55-15; family 20CM-2-55-15; genus 20CM-2-55-15. The sequence continues at coordinate 8,939 of DATFXZ010000611.1, forward strand.
CGCGTGAGCCGTTCCACTGTGTTCGGATATCCATGGGACGGCCGATGCAAAGGATGATCCTGGTAGACAAGTTCGTTGAAAGCCCATCCCGCCACAACCTGTGGACGATCTTGAGCGCTCACGATTTCGGCGAGCGTCCTCTCCTTCTCTTTGTCCACGTATTCCTGAGGAAATATCGGCCGAATCAACAAATCCGACAGCAGTTCGAGACCAAGATCAACATCCTTATTCAGTACGCCGGCCATCGCGACGATCCGCTCAAATGACCCATCCGTGTCAATTGCTCCTCCCACGGATTCAATCGCGTCCGCTATCTCAAGCGATGTTCGATTTTCTGTTCCTTCATCAAGTAGACGACTTACCATGATCGCCAGACCTGCTTTTGACTCGGGATCATAGCGAGCCCCTGCAAAAACACTCGCCGTTATTGATACCGTCGGTAAAGAGGGATTCTCCACGAGAAGGATGGTTAGACCATTATTCAAGGTGTGGCTGTGAACGGCGAGGTGACGCCTTAAATCGATTTCAGTCGGCTTCGCCATCGTCCTCCTCATCCCCTTCAGATCCGTCGCTTAGCATTTGCCCCACAGTGCGACTGTTCTCGTTAAGGTAGCGGCGACAAACATCCGCCACATCTGCAGCGTTAACAGCGTCGATACGTTGCAGGTACGAATCGATATAGTTAAGGCCGTACAAAGTTTCGATTTGCCCCAAAAGGATCGCCTGGTCGAGCGTCCTCTCACGCGACAGTATAAAATGCGCTTCGATTTGATGCTTAGCCCGGTCTAGCTCATGTGCGGTTATGCCACCTGTAGAAATCTTGGTGAGTTCATCGTGGATGCTCGCCTCGATCTCGTTAACCGAATGGTCGCCGCGGCCTTCCGCGCGGATGTGAAACAGCGTTGGATCTTTAGCTTCGCCGTACTCCGCAGAAACAAACGTGACGTTGTGCTCCCGTTCGACCATTCGTTGATACAACCGCGAGGCTTTGCCTTCAGTAAGTACCACAGCTAACACCTGTAGTGGGTAACTATCAGGCACCGCAATCTCCGGCGCGTGATACGCAATTGCTAGCCGCGGGACCTTAGACCGCCAACGGACGATAAGCCGTCGCTCGCCGCGTTGCGGCGGCTCCTCAAGTCGCATCGGCTCAGGTTGGGCACCCGCCGGAATAGAACCGAAAGCACGGTCCACTTTCTTCAGCACATCTTCCGCGTCAAAATCGCCGACGATAACGAGGATTGCATTGTTGGGATGGTAATACCGACGGTAATATGCCTGCTGCTGTTCTACCGTGGCCCGTTCTACATCCTGCAACCACCCGACGATAGGATTCCGGTACGGATGAACTTTGTACGCTGTCGCCTCCTCTTCCTGCAAAAGAAGACCCCACGGGGAATCCAGACTTGTCTTGAGCTCCTCTATGACAACCTTCTTTTCAGCCTCGAACTCCTCGGGATCGAATGCGCAATTCACCATGCGATCGGCCTCAATCCCTAATGCGATCTCCCATCGATCCGACGCGAAATTGAAGTAGTACGCGGTGAAATCATGGGACGTAAAGGCGTTATTCGCTCCGCCGTTCTTAAGCGTAAGAAGATCAATTTCACCTTTTTTAAAGCGTTCCGTGCCTTTGAACAGCATATGCTCGAGGAAGTGCGACTTTCCGGTATGACCGAGCTCCTCGTTTCGGGAACCCACTCGATACCAAATCATGCTCGTAACGATGGGTGACGTGTGGACTTCCTTGGTCAGGACGACGAGACCGTTGCCGAGAACGGTCTTCCGAACATCTTCTGTAGCAAAAGCAGAAGGAATCATGAGCGAAGACATGTCTGTTTTCTGGCTAAACTAGTTAGACTGTTTAAAAAACGGGCGTGTTGCAGCTTCGTGGAGCAGTCGCGTAAGGAACATTCCCTACTGTTCACGAAACTATCATATCAATTAGAAATTTGTCATAAATGATTTCCTTAACCTCAGACGAAGTAGAACGCCGCTTCGGCATATTGGG
>DATFXZ010000612.1:0-14692 GCA_035315305.1 Terriglobia bacterium
ACCAGGAAGGGTGTGAGACCCATCGCAACGATGTTTGGATTCGCGCCGCGGTCGAGTAAAACGCGGGCTACTTCCATATCATTGCCCATCACTGCACGAAGTAACGGAGTGCATCCTGTATTCAGCAGAGGATCGATAAATCGTCCGCTGTTTCCACCGCGGCTTGGACGGTGCATGTTGAGTTGAGGATTGACATCGACGCTCGCGGCCAACAGCGCGTTGATGATGTCCATATGGGATACCGGCGTTCGACCGCGAACGTTCGAGCCACCTGGGCCTCCGCGTCCGCCACGTCCACCACCGGCGCCCCGCGCGCCACCCAGGCCTCCGCTACTGCCGCCTTCCTTACGATCGATGACGATGTAGAGAGCAGTGCGTCCCCACCAATCCCACACATTCGGATTGGCACCATGATCCAACAGGAATTTTGCGACGTCGTTGTGATCGTTATCGAGGGCAATTATCAATGCCGTGACACCCTCTGGGGTTGGAACATTGACGTCCGCTCCGGCCGCGACGAGCGCCTCGACGCATTCCAAACAACCCCCGCGCGCCGCGTACAAAAGAGGCGTCAGCCCTCCGACCGGACGATACTGCGCACGGGGCTCGGAAGTGATCTGGCTCGGCCAGTCGCTGTACCTGGCACGGGCTTTAACATTGGCACCCTTCGAAAGAAGCACCTTCACCATCTCGGCGGCGTTCCGCGTCGCGGCTGCGGCCCACATCAATGGCGTTTGATCTTGAACTTTCTCGACTGCGTTCACGTTAGCGCCGGCATCGACGAGCATCTTGACAATCGATAGATCGCCGGTCTTGATCGCCAACATCAATGCCGTTTGTCCCTCCTCATTGGCGCCTTCAGCGCCCGAGCCTGCGTCCAGAAGCATTTTCACCAGCCGCGCATCGGCGAGCTTGACGGCTTCGGCGAGTGGAGTGCCGCCGAATTCGTTTGTGACATTCACTTTGGCCTTCTTGGCAATCAGCGCTTCCACCAGCTCGTAATCAGCCCTGAAGACAGCCCAGTGGATAGGCCGAGTGCCGTCACCCTGAGGCTGATTAACGTCCGCACCGGCGCGAATTCTCTCGAGCGCCGCCTTCCGGTTCCCGGACTGAATGAGATTCGCCAGAGAGTCTTTCTGCACCTGCGATATGGCCGGCGCTGCGGCGGCAATCGCACAAAGAATGCCGAGAATGAAACGCTTCACTCGTCCTCCTACTGTAGGGGTCTGTGACCGCCCACGGTCTCGCGGATGCTGAAATTGCGGGCGGTCACAGACCGCCCCTACAGCTATACAACATTCGGGTCGAGCTTATTGTGATGAGCCCACAAACCCTTGCACGCGTCATATAAAAACTTTTTCGGATCTTTCCATGTGCGCGCGAGTCCCTTCATAACGCCGGCTTCCAACATATCGTCGGGACCGTCTCCCTCGCGAACTTGCTTGAACAAACGCGCCCGCACTTCTTCCATCAGGTCCCGCTCCGCCTTGAATTCAGCGCGAGTCATCACAGGACCATAAGCTGGAATAATCTTTGTCTGGTCATTACTGATCTTGAGCACGAGATCCATTGCGTCAACACGGCCGCCGATCCAGGCACCGGTGAAATAGTCCAATGCAGGGTCGCGCTGCGGCGACGCGACATCGCCAACGGCCAGCACGTTGGAATTCTTGAAGAACACATAGATGTCGCCGCTGGTGTGGGCTTCTATCAAGTAGCCGTAATCGATCTGCTCGGTGCCGGCTTTCAGCGAACCTTTATCCAAGAACGTCTGCGTAGGCCACGCCGACTTCGGCCGCGCCTTCTCGTAACGCTCGTCCGCTGGAACCCAGTAATCCGAAGACATCCATTGGCGGGTCCGGTCGTGGGCGATGATGGTTGCGCCCGCAGCCGCAAATATTTCGTTGTTACCTGTCTGATCGAGATGGTAGTGGGTATTGAAGAGCGTCTGGACCTTCGCGGATGCTGCGAAACTCTTTAGCGCGGCGGTAAGCGTGTCGCCCGACTTTGGAGCGCCGCTGTCCACCAGCACCAGACCTTCTCCCGCCGAGAAAACGACAACGTTACTGCCACCAGCATCGACGATGCCGAGGTTGTCGGTCAAACGCCGAACGCCGCCAGCCGCCTGCTGGGCCGCGCGAAGCGGCGATGCCCACCACGTGAGCATGCCGCCTAGAGCACCTTTTAAAATCTCTCTGCGATCCATTTTCGGCCTCCCCTATCGACGCCTAGACAAACATTTAAAGTTCCGCAATAACACCCGTGCTGTCGGAAAACTTTTCACGCTCCACGCCGGCCTTTTGAAGCAGCGTCAGGAGCAGGCTTGCCATGGGTGTACGTTCCGGCAGCGCGATCTGCTGACCGCCAAGTTTCAATTTGCCGTTGCCGCCGCCGATCACAATATTCGGTAAAGGATAGTTGTTGTGCAGGTCACTATTGCTCATGTTTGATCCGTACAGGAACATCGAGTGATCGAGCAATGTGCCGTCACCATCCTTCGTCGCAGCCATCTTGGCGAGAAATTCCGCAAACTTCTCGACATGCCACGTCTGGATCTTCACGAGCTTGTTGATTCTTTCGAGATCGTTGGCATGATGCGATACAGGATGAAAGGCATCCGGAACACCAATATGGTTATAGGTTCGGTTCGTGCCTTCGGACACCATAATGTAGGAAACCACGCGCGTGAGGTCGGCTTGATAGGCAAGCGCGATGAGGTCGAACAATAGCTTCACTTGCTCGTCGAATGCATCCAATTCGCCCACCGGCGCATCAGGAATCTTAAGCGCCGAGAGATCTTTCGATGCAGCCATTTTCGCCCTGCGTTCGATTTCGTGAACGCTTTCCAAATACCCGTCCAGGACCGCGCGGTCGCCGGACGAGAGATCGCTCTGCAGCGACTTTACGTTACCGAGAATGAGATCGAGGATGCTGTTGGTTTGCCGGCTGATCGCCGCCCGTTCCTGCGGAGTGTCGCCTTCGCCGAACAATTGCAGAAAGATTTTGCGCGGATTGTATTCCATTGGAAGCGGTGACTTCTCATCCCGAAAAGACAGCGTCGTGTAATATCCGCCGTTCCCGGCAGCGACCTGAACGATCGTTTCCGAGGACACCTCCATTGAAGGCAACGATGTATCCTGACTGATTTTTTTCGCAATGATCTGGTCGATCGTCGCCGCCATGTTCGCGCCCCCCGGGCCGGTGACCGGCCGCGTGGCGCTGAGCCATGTCGCCGGGTTCAGCGTGTGAACCGAACCCGCACTGGCAGCGTTCTCGAGATTCGCAAATGAAGACACGTACTTTTTGTACGGCTCGAGCGGTGAAAGGATCGGGCTTAGTTTGAAATCAGCACCCGAACCGCTGGGCGTCCATCGATCCATGGCCGGACCGTGCGAAGTGTTATACATGATTGCGCCATGAGGGAGATAGAAGAAGCCTGCGCGCAATTTCGGCGCTGCGGCAGTCTGCGCCAAAGCCGTAGCCGCCGGCACCATCGCATCCAGAAACGGCAAAGCTAACGTGACCCCGGCGCCCTTCAGCACCGTCCTGCGGGAAAGATGTTTCTTGGTGATGAACATGTCTTCTCCTATAAAACCGAATGAAAAACACAGAGACACAAAGAACACAGAGGCACAAAGAAAACGCCGCAAACAAACAATCCTAATGCGGCGTTTTCTTTGTGCCTCTGTGTTCTTTGTGTCTCTGTGTTTTCATTGCTTCTCCACCACAGCCGCTTTCGGAGCAGCAGGCGACGCCTGCTTACGAAATGCGTCCGTATTAACGATGCCTAGAACGATCGATGAAAACTTATAGTTGTCCTTCGCAGCATTGCGGACAACGGCGCGAACCTGAGGCATATCAAAGTACTCGAGTTCGCGATTGAGAGCATACATCATCAGTTTCTCTGTAAGAGCTTGCGCGAACATCGCCGGACGACTCGCCAACTGAGCGCGAAGTTCGACGGGCCCATTGATCGCGACGCCGCTAGGCAACACCGTGCTCGCATCGATCGCTGCGGCGGCTTGCCGGTCGGTCGTCCTGTATTGACCGATGGCATCAAAGTTTTCTAACGGCAAACCCATTGGATCGATCACACCGTGACATTGATTACACAGCGGCTTGCTGCGGTGCTCTTCAAGGCGCTCTCGGACGGTTTTCGGCTTTTCACCAGCCGTTTGGGCCAAATTCGTTTCAACGTTTGGCGGAGGCGGTGCCGGAGGGGTTCCCTGCAGTTTATCGAGGACCCAGGCGCCGCGAAGAACCGGTGACGTACGGTCGGCATAGGACGTCCGCATGAGGACCGCAGCCTTGCCTAACAGACCGAAACGTGTCGGGTCTTTCAGCGTGACTCTTCGAAACTGAGAACCGCTAACTCCATCGATGCCATAGTGGCGCGAAAGGCGATCGTTAAGGAAAGTGTGATCCGCCGTCAGCAGTTCAAGCACGCTGTGATCTTCGAGCAGGACGCTAGCGATAAACGATTCGGCTTCGGTCACAAAATCCTTGCGCAATTGATCGTTGAAACCTTGAAAAACCATCGGATCTGGTTTTACCAGGTCCAGATCGTCCAGGTGCAGCCACTTCATCGCAAAGCTTGTTACCAGGCTGGATGCTCTCGAGTCGGCCAGCATGCGCTTGACCTGCACGTCGAAAACTCCGGGTTTGCTCAGGCCTCCGCCCGCGGCAATATCGAGCAGCTCATCATCAGGTCCTGTATTCCAAAGGAAGAACGAGAGGCGTGAGGCCAATTCCAAATCCGTCAGATTGAACTCCGCATTTTGGGAAGCTCCTGCAGGTCCTCGGATTGCCCGATACAGGAATTCCGGGCTACCCAGCACGGCTGCTACGACCTGTTCGATTCCCTGGTCGAAAGTTCCACCATCGTTCTTGCGTCCCGCTTCATAGAACGGCATCAGCCGAGCCAGGTCCTGTGCGGTGGCCGGGCGGCGGAAAGCACGGCGCGCGAGATTCTCCGTGATCTGTTTAGCGCAAGCGGGTTCACCCTTCGATTTGGGGTCGCAGACAAAAATCAATGCGCGGCTCGTTGTCGGTGACACTCCAGTCGGATTGTATGGGCCGACGATTTCAACGCCATCAACCAAACGCGGCATGCGTCCACCGAAAGCGCCTTGGCCTCCAGCAACGTTTTCGCCGGACTCGAACCGTGAACGTTCGATGAAAGCAATCACCACGTCATGTACGCCGGCTTGAACCTGAACAGGAATCTTCTGGAAACGCGACATGATCTGCGCGCGACCGTCCGCTCCTTTGCGATCCGCCAGAGCGAGATCTTCCGGCCCGCCGATTGGTTTTTTGATAACCACTTTGCCGTCGATCGTCATGACGAGCGTGCTTGCGTTCTCGACCGAGCCGGTATAGAGCCCGACTGAGAGGTCCGGGAAATTGATGCGGTACTCGCCGTCCGCCGGAAAGTTATGTTTGAACCTGATGCCGCCGCGAGTGCCCGGCGGCATTACCTCATCGCCATTCTGATTCACCAAATACTTCACATTGGCAACGCGAGGATTCGGAGTGCCCACGGCGAGCTTCGCGATCGTTCGGGCCGCGGTGATGTATTGATCGACGAAAGCCGGCGAAGTACTCAATGCAGTGGCGATATTGTCGAATCCGTCAACAGACACATCCTGCGGCAGCGCGTCTTTTGTTTTGATTTCCACCCCGATCAATGCCTTCACGGCAGCCGCGTACTCGGTCCGGTTCAACCGCTGGATCGGCACGTGGCCTGCCTTTAGCCCCCTGGCGTTCGTGTCCAGATTGTTCTCGAGGTAGGCTATGAAGGCATCAATCTCGTTTTGCGCCGGCTGCCGATTGCCCGGTGGCGGCATCAGACGGCCTCGCAGCTTTCGGATCGCTTTCTCCCAGATTTGCGCATCGTCAGCCGCAGCTTCAAGGTTCAACGAATCCAGCGCGAGCCCCCCGGTTTTCAGTCTGGAGTTGTGGCAGGTGACGCAATAGGTCGTGAGCAGGTTTTTATGTTGATCCGATTCGCTGGCAGACACGGAAGATTGTCGAATGACCTCAGTCCGAAGGACCGGCGGAGAAACTGTCAGAAGAAGTAGAACGGCCCCAAGGAACGTCAACCGCTTCATATTTAAAAACCTTTGCTTTGATAGGTTTGCGATAGGGTTCATGTATTGAATTGTGACTTTTAACACAATATTCATGCCGTCACAAGGAACGCGTCGCTCACGCCCACTTTCAAAAAAAATTGGCGCAATTTACGTCGGCAGGGACTAATCTACACTACGAGCGCGTACCTCTAGTCCGGGACGGGATGCATGAGAAAATCTGCAATTACATGCTTTGCGGTTCTCTACGCCATTCTTGTCCTTACAGTTTCGCTTGAACGCTTCAACGAATGGATCGCCCAGGAGGCGGTAGGGCTGGGTAATTTCGCTTCTGGCCAGCATTCTCTGTGTCTTACCAAAGCGGGAAAATCCGAAACGCGTTTACAGTACAGGAAGATCGTCGAGCGGCACTTCGTCGTTGAAGCGCCTCGGGAGGCCGCCGGCATCCCGATTGATTCGACGCGGCACACATCATTGCCGTATTTCCAATCTCACGCCGGTTGGGCTGATCCGCCGGTTTTCCCCCGCGCACCTCCTTTACAGATCTAAATTCAGTTTCTCCCGAACGTGTACGTGCCTTCCGACAGAGACGGCACGAACAATTTCCCCTTAAACACTGAGCGGATTTCAGCACGGATTGCATTTATGAACTTTTCACGGGCCTTGATTGCAGTGCTTTTGATTTCACCTGTCTGGAGTTGCACGGCACAGACAGCTGCGCCTCCGCCGCCATCCGGTGTTCCTGTCGTCGTTGCCAAAGTCTCACAGAAACTGATGCCGGTCGAAGTGAGTTCGGTAGGCAATGTCGAACCGATTTCGACGGTAGCCATAAAGGCTCAGGTTTCCGGCGAACTCCTCGAGGTTCATTTCAAAGAAGGCGATTTCGTCCACAAAGGACAATTGCTCCTCACGATTGATTCCCGGCCATTCCAGGGTCAGGTTGGAACACAGCAGGCCAACATCGCCAAGGATCAAGCCCAATTGAAACAGGCGGAGGCCAATCTCGCCCGGGACATTGCGCAACTGGAATATGCCCAGGCGGAATCTAAAAGATACGCGACACTTCTGGAGCGCGGCTTAATCGCAACGGAAAATTCAGATCAAGCCCGGTCGCAAGCAAACGCACTGGAGCAATCTGTGCACGCGGACCGCGCCGCCGTAGAAAATGTGCGCGCCGCTCTTGAGGTGGACCAGCACGCGCTCAATGGAGCGAAGCTGCAATTAAGCTACTGCACGATCTACTCACCCATTGACGGGCGTACCGGTGCAGTGATGTTAAAGCCTGGGAACCTGATCAAATCGGCCGATGTGCCGATCGTCGTCATCAATCAAATGAATCCGATTTACGTCAACCTTACGGTCCCACAGCAATATTGGCCCGACATCAAAAAGAACATGAACGAAGGCGTTCTTCATGTGACAGCCACAGTTCCGCAGGATCCGAGCCATCCAATGCAGGGTAATGTGCTTTTCGTAGACAACGCTGTCGATGCGACGACCGGAACTCTTCACCTTAAAGCATCATTCGAAAATTCGGGCAATCAATTCCTGCCGGGCATGTTTGTAAAGGTGGTGCTAAGGCTGTCGGAAGAACCTAATACAAAAGTCGTTCCCACTCAGGCACTGACGGAAGGCCAGAATGGGACGTTTGTGTATGTCGTGAAACCTGACAATACAGTCGCACTGCGGCCTGTTGTATCCAGCCGAGCTCACGAGGGCAATGCAGCTATCGATACGGGGCTCGAGCTCGGGGAACTCGTGGTCATCGACGGACAGGCGCGACTAACTCCCAAGTCGAAGGTTCAGATCAAAAACAATCTTGGCGAATACGAAGACGGCGTGAGTCGCTGACGTGAGGACAGGCTTATGAACATTCCTGAATTGTTTATTCGACGACCCGTCGCAACCACACTAGTAATGGTCGGCATTTTGATATTTGGCGTCGTCGCCTATCAGGCATTGCCTGTGAGTGACCTGCCGAATGTGGATTATCCGACCATCCAGGTCCAGGCCAGTCTGCCTGGCGCAAATCCGGACACGATGGGGTCTGCAGTCGCGTTGCCCCTCGAGAAGCAGTTCTCAACCATTGCCGGCCTCGACTCGATGGTGTCGCAAAACACGCTCGGCAACACGCGAATTACGCTGCAATTCAATCTCAAACGCAGTCTTGATGGCGCGGCTCAGGACGTTCAAAGCGCGATCTCCCAAGCAAGCCGGCTGCTGCCGCAGAACATGCCGGCGCCACCAGCAATCAGGAAGGTCAATCCAGCTGATCAGCCGGTCCTCCAACTTGCCCTATCCTCCGCAACTCTCCCCCTCTCTACCGTAGACGAATATGCGGAGACCCTGATTGCGCAAAGTCTATCAACAGTGAGGGGCGTGGCGCAGGTTCAGGTGTGGGGAGCGGCGAAATACGCCGTGCACGTCCAATTGGATCCACACGAGCTCGCCACACGGCAGATTGGTATCGACGAGGTCAATGCAGCTCTCAATGATGGGAATGTCAATATCCCAGCCGGCGTACTCTGGGGACCTCAGCGAACGATCACATTGCAGGCGACTGGACAACTCTACAAAGCCGCGGATTACGCGAATTTGATTGTGGCATATCGCAACGGCTCGCCAGTTCGGCTTGCGGATCTCGGTCGCGTCATCGACAGCGTTGAAAATCCATACAACGCAAGCTGGTATTACGATGCAAATACACCGCAAGGCGTGCGCGCCATCCAGCTTGCGATTAACAAGCAGCCTGGAACCAACGTCGTCGAGGTAGTGGATGGAGTCAAAGCGATGCTGCCGGCACTCCAGGCACAACTCCCACCCGCTATCACCCTGTACACGCTGTACGATCGTTCCCTCACGATTCGCAATTCCGTCGATGACGTCAAGTTCACGCTCGAGCTTGCACTATTCCTGGTGATCCTTGTCATTTTCCTGTTTCTACGCAATCTCTCAGCGACGGTCATTCCGAGCCTGGCTCTGCCTCTTTCGCTGGTCGGAACTTTTGCTGTGATGTATCTGTGCGGCTATTCAATGGACAACCTTTCATTGATGGCCCTGACGCTTTCAGTCGGGTTCGTCGTCGATGACGCGATCGTCATGCTCGAAAACATTGTCCGGCACATTGAAACAGGCAGAACGGTGTTCCAGGCCGCAATGGTTGGCGCCAATGAAATTGGTTTCACTATCCTGTCCATGACGTTGTCTCTCGCGGCTGTCTTTATTCCGGTTCTGTTCATGGGAGGAGTCCTGGGCCGGATCCTAAATGAATTTGCCGTCACGATCATCTCGGCGATTCTCGTGTCGGGCTTTGTCTCACTGACATTGACACCAATGCTTTGCAGCCGCTTTATAAAGTCCCATCGCAATGAACGGCACGGCCGGATGTTCAATTTGGTGGAGAGGATGTGGGACGGGCTTGCAAGGATTTATGAGCGCTGCTTGAAGGTGGTTCTACGCCACCAGCCGGCAACGATGGCAGCTTCACTGCTTTTGCTCGTCGCAACCATATATCTTTACGAAATCATTCCCAAAGGTTTTCTACCCAGCGAGGATATCGAACAATTCAACGCGACAACCGAAGCCGTGGAAGGCATCTCTTTCGACGCAATGGTGCAACATCAAAAACAAGTTGCTGAACTCGTTGCTCGAGATCCTTCCGTTGCCTACGTGATGTCCCAACTCGGCGGCGACTCGCGGAGCATTAATCAAGGACAATTGAACGTGCGGTTGAAACCACGCTCCCAGCGACCGCAGGTGGAGCGAGTGATGCAATCGCTACGCCCGAAACTTGCCGCCGTGCCTGGAATCTCTGTGTACATGCGCAACGATCCGCCCATTCGAATCGGTGGTCTGCAGAGTAAAGCGCTCTTCCAGTTCACGATGCAAAGCCCCGACACGCAGAATCTGTTTCGCTCGGCAGCGGACTTTGAGGCAAAAATGCGGGAGTTGGCACCGCTGGCGGACGTCAGCAGCGATCTTCAAATCCGTAATCCACAAATTAATGTGCTCATCGCGCGTGACAGCGCCTCGGCAGTAGGCATCACTGCCAGCCAGATCGAAGATGCTCTGTACTCCGCGTATGGCCTGCGGCAAGTCTCGACGATTCTCGCGCCAAACAATCAATATCGCGTGATCGTCGAACTCGAGCCGGAATATCAGCGTGATGCGAACGCAATATCGATGTTGTACATCCGCTCCAAGACAACCGGACAACTCGTTCCTATCAGCGGCATCGCAAAACTATCGAACACCTTAGGTCCCTTGTCAGTGAACCACCTTGGACAACTTCCTGCCGTCACCGTCTCGTTTAATCTGAAGCCCGGGTATTCCATTGGAGATGCGGTCAACCAGATCAATGAACTGGCGCGTAACTCTCTACCGGCGACTGTCACCACGACCTTTCAAGGTAATGCGCAGGCATTTCAATCTTCTCTTTCGGGATTAGGCTTGCTCGTCCTCATGTCCATTTTGGTGATTTACCTCGTGTTGGGGATTCTCTATGAAAGCTTCGTCCACCCAATAACGATCCTTTCAGGTCTCCCATCGGCTGGATTTGGCGCTTTGTTGTCTCTCTATCTCTTTCATCTGGCGGCGACAAAGGGATGGGTTTCACCCTTGCTGGACATGAATCTGGATCTTTATGGGTTCGTCGGTGTCATCATGCTGATCGGTATTGTCAAAAAGAACGCGATCATGATGATTGACTTCGCCCTCGAAGCACAGCGAACCGAAGATATGCCGGCGGCCGAGGCGATCTATCAAGGGTGCCTCGTGCGATTCCGGCCGATCATGATGACCACCATGGCTGCGTTGATGGGTACATTACCGATCGCGCTGGGCTTTGGCGCAGGCGCGGAGTCAAGACGTGCCCTTGGCATATCCGTCGTAGGCGGCCTGTTTTTCTCTCAAATCGTGACGCTGTTTCTTACTCCGGTCGTTTACATTTACCTCGAAAAAGTACGCCTCGGGACCAGACGATTCCTTGTCCGAAGGCACGTTGCCGATTTCGACGCGGCCTCCGCGTCCGCCGGACCGATTTCGTCGATGGGTGAAGATTAAGCAACCCGCTCGCTCGAAATGGCGTGTGAGCGACCCCCTCGCGAGCGAAGCGAGCGAGGGGGTCGCTCACACATCATCTTGAATTGTACTTCGGCAACACCTTCGAAATTTCTTGCCACGCCTGTTAATGATTCGCAGCCAAACGGCGTCTATCCACTAGCGGCAACAAATAAAGTGAACATTTTGTCGCTAATTGGCGTCTAGCAAGGTCAAGGAGGTCCCGTATGGTGCGGATATTTGCATGCTTTGTCCTAGTGACCGTCCTATCCTGTTCGGTATTTGCGCAAACCAACGAAAAACCACTCACATTTGAACTTGCCGATGTTCACGTGAGTCCGCCCAGCACGCTTCCGGCGCTGGCGGCTATGAGTGGCGGAGTTCCTCGTGGAGGGCGTTACGAGTTGCGAAATGCAAGCATGCTCGATCTGATAAGGACGGCATACGGGGTGGAACCGGAGAACGTTGTCGGAGGTCCGACCTGGTTGGCGTCCGATCGGTTTGATGTGATTGCCAAAGTGCCTGCCGGCGCGACGCAGGAGACGGCGCGGGTTATGCTCCAGGCCCTACTGGCCGAACGATTCAGTGTTAAGGTCCATAATGACTCGAAGCCTCTGCCCGTCTTTGTCCTCTCGGCAGGAAAAGGCCGCCACAAGATGAAGGAGTCGAATGGGAGCCAGTCCGGTTGTCAGGGCCAGCAGCAACAGCCTCCGCAGCCCGGCGTCATCCCGTACGCCCAGGTTTCGTGCCATAACCTGACTTCGGCACAGATTGCGGAAAATCTTCGGCAGATGGCCGGAGGTTACCTGGATAAACCCGTGATCGATCAGGCGAAGCTCGAGGGTGCGTGGGATTTCGATATCAAATGGACCGCCAGAGCACAACTTGGTGCTGCCGGAGCAGACGGTATCTCAATTTTCGATGCAGTCGATAAACAACTCGGCTTAAAACTGGAGCTTCAACAAATCTCGATGGCAGTCATCGTCGTCGATAACGTGAATCAGAAACCGACCGACAATGCGCCGGGAGTCGCTGAAAGTCTGCCGCCTGAGAAGCCGGAGTTCGAAGCAGCAGAGATCAAACCAACGCCGCCTGACGCGCCGCAGGGAATTAATATTCGGTATACACAAGGCGGCCGGATTGATGCGACGGGCACGCTGAGAAATCTCATCGGTATCGCCTTGGAGATTCCTCCAAATCTGGCAAACGACTTGTTAGTAGGAGGACCTAAATTTCTCGACACCGAGCGTTACAACATCGTTGCGAAGGCGCCCAGTACCGGCATCGGCGCCCCCAACCGCACCGGCGGACGGGAGACGCCTCCACCAATCGGTGTGGCGCTAATGATGCTCCGCGCCTTGCTTGAAGACCGTTTCAAGCTGACAACCCACAAAGAGAGCCAGCAAGCGACCGCTTATGCTTTCCTTCCGCCCAAGGGAGAATTGAAGCTCAAGAAGGCAAATCCATCGGATCGCGCCGAGTGCAAGCCGGATCCCGGAGCAGTCTCGAATACGACCGGTGGATTACCGATGGTTGCGTTTACCTGTCAGAATACGACCATCGCGGAACTCGCCAAAAACATAGGGCAATGGGCTGGGGCTTATGTTGATCACCCTGCGGTCGATGCGACGGGGCTTGAGGGCGGCTGGAACTTCACGCTGTCCTGGACACCGCGCCAAGCCCTTGAGAATGCGTCCAAACCCGCGGATGGAGCAGCGGGCGCAACCGGAATCGCCGCAGATCCGGGAGGTATTACGGTCTTCCAGGCGGTTGAGAAACAGCTGGGACTGAAATTGGAGAAAGGAACGCACCCGGTCTCCGTTACCGTCATCGATCACGTGGAACAGAAACCCACGGATTGATTTCGAGAAAAATCCCTGAGTGCCACAGTCCGCCGAGCGTATCATCCTTGCCGGAGGGATGAAAATGAGGCGGATTCTCTTTGCTTTTGTGCTCGCGGCGACGGCGATGATCGCGTCATCTCGCATTATTGCCGCTCAATCCGGCGTGTGTGCGCCATCAGGCGGACTGAACTTCATTTGCGGATTGCAGGCTGCAGAAGATCTCGTGCTCGTCCCAGGCACGCGCTGGCTCATTGCCAGCGGAATGGCGCCAGGAAGCGGGCTGCACCTGATCGACACCCAGGCAAAGACAGCCAAAAATTTTTTCAGCTCCGATGCGGCTGCCGCTCGCGCAGATAAAAGTAAGTTCGCGGGATGTCCCGGACCGCCCGATCCGAAACAGGTCGTGCTGCACGGCTTGAGCCTGCGTCCGGCGCAATCGGGACGATATGCGCTGTATGCCACGAATCATGGCGGACGCGAGTCTATCGAAGTATTCGAGGTTGACGCCAGGAGCGGCACTCCATCGGCCTCGTGGACCGGTTGCGTTCTGTTGCCCGACAAACTCGCTGCCAATAGCGTTGCCGCGTTTAGCGACGGCGCGCTCGTCGCTACCGTGCTTATGTTGCCGGGCAAGACATTTCAGGACGTATGGGCGGGCCGCAATACCGGCGTGGTGTTGATGTGGACACCAGGCTCGAAAGAGTTCCGGATGCTGTCGGGCACCGAATTGCCCGGCAACAACGGCATCGAGACGTCCTCCGATGATCGTGAGTTCTACGTTGCGTCCACCGGGTTAAAGAGGATCGTGGCCTTCTCACGCGCGGACCCTTCCAAGCCTCTCCGTTCCGCACAGCTGAAAGAGTTTGCGCCGGACAATGTCCGGCTTGTCGGCGATCGGTTGATCACCGCTGGGATGATTGACGAAGAGCCGTCGTGCGGTGGTGCGCCGAAGAAACCGGAGGATATCCGGTGTCCTCGAGGCTGGATTGCGGATGCGATCGATCCAAAGACGATGGCTATTACTGAAATAGGCCGAGGGCCGGCCGCTCCTCCTTACACTGGGACTGCAACCGCCATGCCCGTTGGTGACAATCTATGGCTGAGCTCGTTCAGCGCGGATCGTGTCGCGTATCGTCCTTTAAAGACTCCGCGGGAGTGACAAATAGCGAAAATATCTAGACGCGCTGAACGAACGTCTTTTCCAGGATCTCGCAGCGGCAGGCGGGACAATTTGCGGGGACTTCGAGAATATAGTCCGTCACCTTTGGATCTGATCCAGTTACGCGATCGAGAATCACAACGAATGGAAATTCGGAACCCTCTTCGTTGCAGTTCTCGCACGTCTCGACTAACGCCGCCGCTTTACGCACAGTCGCTGCATTAATGACGACAATCTGGTGTCGCTCGGGGGGTGGGTTGAAGAAATAATAACGCGTCATGTTGTAACCAAACCCGTCAGACCCAGATGACCGCAGATAGTTGACTCACGATTTGTACCAGCTTTCTTCAATGAGAGATGCGACATTCTAAAAAACACAACCCATCAGTGCAAGTCGGGTCAGCGCGTCACCATCCTTTGTTTACAATGCTTTAGCGCTGTGGAAATCTTGTGGAAAGTTCTGTGGGAATAACGTGCAAGGAATCGCACGGGAACAATCACGAGCGGTGATATACGGACCGGGCGCGCTTATGGCTACGGAG
>DATFXZ010000613.1:0-14336 GCA_035315305.1 Terriglobia bacterium
GAGCGGAATGTATGTCCGTCTCGCTTTTTCCGTGGCCGCTCATCTCGAACCGGACATTCTGCTGGTAGATGAAGTCCTTGCCGTCGGAGACGCAGCCTTTCAAAGAAAATGTCTAGGGAAGATGGGAGAAACCTCTCGGGAAGGACGGACCGTCCTCTTCGTCAGCCACAATCTTGGTGCCATGAGCGCACTGACGCGAACATGTGTGTATATCCACGGTGGACAACTGATGGATTTCGGGGAGACACCAAATGTGGTTCAGAGATACCTGGTTGAAAATTCGTCGGAGCAGCGTTCCGTTGGAGGTGTCAGCCGCTACCGACGTGACCCCTATATGGAAACTCCGCTGCGCATCAACCGAGTCTGGGTGAACGAGGACTCAACGGAAGTACCAATACTTGAAATGGGCGCCAAGTTTTCGATTTTCGTAGAGGTTGAGGCGAGTAAACCGATCGATGGAGCGGGTATGGATGTCGCTCTCAAGGACATTCACGGTCAGCGTATTGTTGTTCTCTTCTCTTGGGATAACGGCTTCGCGTTATCTATCTCCTCGGGACGGCACATTATTCAGATAGACATCGAAGGTTTGAAGCTCACGCCGGGCCGCTACTTTGCTGATGTAGGCGTGAACCAGACAACGGTCACGCGTGCTTATGATGTCATCCTTGATTATCCGCTGTTCGAAATTATTAATCAGGGTCAGGTACCGCAGTGGCTGGATCGGCCGTGGGGCGCAATTCATTGGCAGGAAGTGGAATGGAAGCTTCAATGAGCGAACAAGCGCGTTTCCGGTTCAGTAGTTGCGAAAACTAAAGGTTCAGGGATGACGACCGTTTTGCACGATCGAGCCTCTCCGACGATCTGCGTGGTGCAGCCGCACCGAAATGTTTATTCCGAAACATTCATACGCAACCATATTGAACGTCTCCCGGCTCACATCCGAATGCTTCATTCGGGTTGGTTTCCTACGCGGCAGCAAGATGACTCGCGTTTGTTGCCGCTACCACTTGCAGCATTAAACCGGGTGGAGCGCGTTTTACCAAGTACACTTCGAGGGTTGAACAATCTTTTGAAGCGCACGACGCTAGCACGCTATCTTCACTCGAACCACGTTGAAGTTGTACTCGCGGAGTACGGCCCAACCGGGGTTTCGGTGATGGATGCTTGCCTGCACGCTCGTGTTCCACTCGTTGTGCACTTCCATGGTGTCGACGCGTACCATTTTCCGATGCTCGAAACATACGCTGGAGCATACAGGCGCATGTTTGCGGAAGCTTCTGCAGTTGTAGCGGTCTCACACGATATGGAGCAGCAACTGGTTGCACTCGGTGCGCCAAGGGATAGAGTGCACTACGTCCCATATGGCGTGGATCCCGAACTTTTTCAAGGAGCCGATCCTTCCTCCTCCCAGCCACTTTTCGTCGCGGTGGGAAGGTTTGTCGACAAGAAGGCGCCGCACCTCACAATTCTGGCTTTCAATAAGGTTCTCAGACGCGTACCTGCAGCGCGTCTAATCATGATTGGAGACGGGGATCTTTTAGAGAGCTCCAGGCAGGTCGTACGTGCACTGGGCATCTGCGAAAACGTCGAGTTCGCAGGTCCGTTAACTCCTGCGGATGTGGCTGCAACGATGCGAAAAGCCCGGGCGTTCGTACAACACTCGCTCCGGACAACGGACGGCGACTCGGAAGGTACCCCTGTCGCTCTGCTTGAAGCCGGCGCCTGCGGACTCCCTGTTGTGAGCACTCGACATGCTGGAATCACAGACGTGGTCTGTGAAGGAGAAACAGGATTCCTGGTTGATGAGGGAGACATCGAGTCCATGGCCGAACATATGATCCGACTCGCGGAGAATGCCGGCTTAGCGGCCGGCTTGGGCCGACAGTTCCGGCAGCACGTCGCCGCAAACTTCTCCCTCAACGACAGCATTGAACGCCTATGGAAAATCCTTCAGTGCGCGATCAAAACGAAATGCTGACGCATGAAGGTGTAACAGTTGTTATTCCGTGCTTCAACCGAGCGAATTCTATCGGTAGTGCTCTGGAAAGCGTGCTGAGTCAAACGCACAGCAATTGGATTGCTTTGGTCGTCGACGACGGATCGATGGACGACACCAGACAAGTCGTGCAGTCGTATTGCCGTAAGGATTCACGCATCCGCCTTATGAAGAACCAGCGCGGGAAAGGGGCTCAAGGCGCACGAAATACCGGCATCGAAGCAGCAAATACTGCTTGGGTCGCTTTTCTGGATTCGGATGACCGATATTTGGCGCCAAGCCTGGAGATGCGTCTTAAATGTGCCGTCGATACCGGTATGGACGTGGTCCATTCACCTTGCCTGACCCTAAACAGCAGCGGGAAGCGTCTAATCCCTATCGAGATCCCGCCACTGAGAGGCAACATCTACCGCGACTTGCTGATAATGCCCGGCCCGATGTTTCAGGGGCTTCTGGTTAGGAAAGGTGCGATGGAACAAATTGGGTTGTTAGATGAGTCGCTGGTGTCGTACCAGGAATGGGACACTTCGATTCGGCTAGCGAAACATTTTCCCTTTGCTTTTGTTGCAGAGCCGACTTTTTCTTATGTGATCAATTCGGCAGACGCGATATCCCAAAACAAGCTGCGATCCGCAATCGGATACGAACACATTCTGAAGAAACACTTCGGCGAAATTCTCGATGAGATGGGAGCAACGGCCATCGCTCATCACTATAGAATCCTTGCCAGACTTTACTGGAACGCGGGCCAAAATCAGAAGGCGTTCCGTTACCTGCTGGCCGCGGTGGCACGCTCGCCGCTCACCTTTTTCTATACGAATCGATACACGAGCCATGCGCATTGGAATAGTCCCGGATCTGCGTCGTAACGCAGGCGGAATTTACCAATACAGTATTACGACGCTGAACGCGCTCCAGGAGTGGACGACAAACGGATGCTCGGATCGGTTTGTGATTCTGACGGAAGAGAAGGAGCATTGGATACTGCAGCAATTCCAAGAGCCAACGTGGACCATCAGCGCATCTCGGCCTCGCTCACTCAAAAGAACCGCCAAGAGGATCCTTTTGCGCTTCGGACTCGACGCAATTGGTCTCGACGTTCTTGCAAAATTCCGAAGCCGTTCTAAACAAATTCATATTGATCATGTGGAGTCCCGCCCGCACGATAAGCAGTGGCTTCGAAGCCTTGGAATAGAACTAATGGTGTATCCCACGCCGCAGACGCGTGCTTTTGAAATCGGTCTGCCATACATCATGGCAATTCATGACCTGCAGCACCGACTGCAACCCGAGTTTCCTGAAGTCGCCGCAAATGGTGAATGGGAATACCGTGAATATTTGTTTCGTCATGGTGTACGGAACGCGCTGATGATTCTGACCGATTCGGAAACAGGCAGAGAAGACGTTTTGAACTTCTATGGTCAGTATGGAATCGAACCCGACCGCGTGAAGGTACTTCCATTCTTGCCGGCCTCTTATCTGCCTTCCGAAGTCTCACTTGAAGAGCGGGCACGAGTCCGCAATACCTACGGTCTGCCCGAACGGTTTCTGTTTTACCCAGCCCAATTCTGGCCTCATAAGAATCACGCACGGATCGTTGCCGCACTCGGACTATTGAAGCAACAGAAAATCGAACCGGCAATCGTCTTTTGTGGGTCAAGCGACGGATCTATTCGGCAAAAAGCGTACAAGGAAGTCATGTCGTCGGCGGAAGAGCACGGCGTCATCAAACAAATCCGGAATCTCGGGTACGTTCCGGATCAAGACATGGCCGGGTTGTATGCCGAAGCGGCTGCGTTGGTGATGCCGACTTTTTTTGGACCGACGAATATTCCAGTACTTGAAGCCTGGCGATTCGGTTGCCCGGTTATTACGTCCGACATTCGCGGTATTCGCGAGCAAGTTGGCGACAGCGCGGTCCTCGTCGATCCGAAATCCGTGGAGGCAATTGCAGACGGCATCCGCAAAATTTGGACCGATAGTGAATTCTGTCTCGCACTCGCGACTAAGGGCCGCAAACGGCTGAGCAGCTATACACCGGCGGACTTCCGGAAGCGGCTGGTCGACATCATCGAAGAAGCGAAGGTTTATGGAACCCGTTGAGCGCATCGCAGCAAACGGCTGCACCCTCGCTTATGTCATTCGCCGCGAATTAGAGCCAGTTAAGACGACTTTCCTGACGCCGGAGGCTTTGAACTTTCAAGCGGGTTTTATTGTCTATCCTGCATGTTCCGAAATCCCACGTCACGTCCACAAACCGATTCATCGAGAGCTGAACCGCACGTCCGAGGTGCTCTTTGTCAAGAAGGGAAGATGTGAGGTGGACTTTTTCACGGACGATAAACAACTGGTCGCGACGCGTGAACTCAGGACGGGCGACGTCCTGTTGCTCGTTGCAGGAGGACACGGATTTCGACTCCAGGAAGACACGATCTTTCTCGAAATCAAGCAAGGTCCCTATACGGGAGTCGACGAAAAGGAACGCTTCTGATTACTCTGGTGAACGACCCCCACTTAGGAGCGCGACAATCACACACATATGTGGCCACGAATCACAGTCGTCACGGCTTCCTATAATCAGGGGGAGTTTATCGAGGCTGCGATACGGTCGGTACTCGATCAAGGCTATCCAAATCTCGAATACATCATCATCGATGGTGGGTCGTCCGATAACACTGTCGATATCATCCGCCGATACGAGAAGCACCTCACAAGCTGGGTTTCCGAGAAGGACGAAGGCGCGGCCCATGCCATACGTAAAGGCTTTTCGCGAGCGACTGGAACGATCTTCGCATATCTGAATTCAGACGACCTGTACTTGCCCGGATCGCTTGAAGCAATTGCAGAAGTCCTGAGTGATCCCAAGGTCGACGTGGTTTACGGCAATATGTATTGGATCGATATGGATGGGACAGTCATGGGCGAGCAGCGTCAGACTCCTTTCATTCCGATGGGATACTTGTACGGCGGTTCAACCCTGCAGCAGCCCGCGACATTCTGGAGAAAGGATCTGTACGTCAGGTGCGGGGGAATAGATGCCTCGTATCGCTTTGCCTTCGACACGGATCTCTTTGTTCGTTTCGCGCTTGCCGGCGCAAAGTTCAAACACGTCAACCGATTCGTCGCATCGTTCCGCATCCATCCTCAGTCAAAATCCTTTAATGAATCAGATCTCTGCGGGCAAGAATTGCACCGTTTGCGGCAAACCTACTTGCCTTTCCCGTTCGATTCAATTCGGGCAAGTTGTGTGCGGGGTATAACTACACTGCAACGCACTTTTTGGTATGCGGTTCAGGGTGACTTGTTATGGCTGCTCGCACGCATTCCCGACCGCATTCGCGCGCGGAACATGCAAGAGACGGTCGGACCGCGCGGAAGGCGACTGTGACTGCAAAACGAAAAGTCTTCCACGTTATCACCAAACTGGAACTCGGTGGCGCTCAGAAGGTCACCTTGATGACAATAGAACGCCTGCCGCGCGATCAGTACGAACTGGGGTTAGTCGCGTCACATGAAGGCCTGCTTGTGGAATGGGCGAACCGGATTCCTTTTCTGCAGCGCAGGTGGAATCGTTGGCTGGTTAGAGAGATTCACCCACTCAAGGACCTCCTCGCCTTCGTGAACCTTTGGCAGCTCTTTCGGCGTGAACAACCAGACATTGTTCATACACACACGGCAAAGGCCGGTATCCTCGGGCGGTGGGCTGCAAAATTCGCGGGCGTGCCTTTTATTTTTCACACAGCACATGGATTTGCGTTCAATGACTTTCAGCGTCCTGCGCTTCGTAGCTTTTATATCTCGCTGGAACGTCTCACATCGAAGATCACGACCCGACTATTCCTCGTCTCTCAAGCGAATGCCGATAAGGCGGAGAAGTGCGGAATAACGCGACGAGGTGACTGGGTGCTGGCGCGTGACTCGATTTCGGTTGAAGAGTTCTTGCAGCCCACTCCGAGACGGAGAAAGCTCGCGCACTGGGGCGTACCCGAAGATAAGGTCATCGTCGGAATGGTTGCGTGTTTCAAGCCACAAAAGTCGCCTGAGGATTTTGTCGAAGTCGCTGCACGAGTACTCGCCAAAACCGATCAGGCTCACTTTGTAATGGCAGGCGACGGTGAACGCCGACGGTTCATAGAAGAACGAATCCAAAGACACAGAATAAGCCGGCATATCACGCTTCTTGGTTGGCAGAACGAAAACGATATGCCGGAGGTTTACCGCAACTTGGATATTGTTGTCCTGACGTCCCTATGGGAAGGTTTACCCTGCGTTTTTTCGGAGGCGATGGCTTGTGAGCTGCCGATTGTTGCGACCAATGTTGATGGGGCGCGCGAAGCCATTGTCGCCGGTGAAAATGGCTACTTGCACGAACCGCACGACGTCGACGGAATGGCTGAGTCAGTTCTGAAGCTCATCAATGATCCGGGTCTTCGGCGCACGATGGGAAACAGAGGCAAGAGCCGCGTCATGGAGTTCGATATTGGGACATCGGTTGCCGTCGTGGAAGCCACGTATCGAGATTGTTTGAACAGGTTAAGAAGCAGCTTAGATACGACGACGACACGCCAAACGACCATATGATCAGATACGGTGCCGCATTCATACTTAGTGTGGTTTTTAGCCTGTATTGGACGCCTTTGATACGTAAGGCCGCGCTGCAGCTCGGTATTGTGGATCGGCCTGACGGGTTGCTTAAAAAACATGAGGACGCCGTTCCATATTTAGGGGGCATTGCGGTCTTCATGTCGTTTTTGCTGACAGTCGGCGTGCTCACCGATTTCGGCCAAGAAACATTGGGCCTTCTGCTCTCCGGAAGTATCGCGCTAATGGTTGGGCTGATCGACGATTTCGGCGCAATGAATCCCGTACAAAAGCTCTTGGGTCAGACGCTCGCTGCGTTGGTGCTGATAAAGTCCGGCATTTACATCAAACTCATCTTCCTGCCGATTTGGGTCGCGATTCCATTAACGGTATTTTGGGTGCTCGCGGTCATGAATGCGCTGAACATCATCGACATTCTCGATGGCCTTGCTGCTGGTGTCTCAGTGATCGCTGCGCTGTCGATCGCGATCGCCAATTTTATGGCAGGCCGAAACGCTGTTGCTTTTCTTTCGCTTGTTCTAGCGGGCGCTGTGCTCGGCTTTCTGCGCTACAACTTTCATCCTGCAAAGATCTATCTCGGCGACGCCGGCAGTTTGTTTATCGGATTCATGCTGGCGGCCCTCTCAATGAACGCGGGCTACACTCGCGCCAATCTGCTCGCTGTTACAAGTCCTATCCTGATTCTTGGAATTCCTTTGTTCGATCTGACGCTGGTGATGTGGATCCGTTGGCGCAACGGGATTCCCATGATGAAAGGAAGTCCAGACCATTTCGCGCTGCGGCTACGGCGCATCAAACTATCCGTCCGTGAAACGGCAGTGACCACCTACATCATTGGTGCCCTTCTTAGCGGCGTCGCGCTTCTCATGAGTCAGGTCACTCTCGCGTGGGCCGCGGGCACCATGTTTGGCGCGCTTTCGGCGGCGTGTCTGTCCGCATACCTTCTGTTGAAGGTCGATATGCGCCCATGAATAAGAAGCGGATCATCATCATCGGCGGCGGTCTTGCCGGTGTGAGCGCGGGCTACCACCTGGCCGAGTACGATCCGATTCTCTTTGAAAAGGAAGAAGCCATTGGCGGTCTTTGCCGATCATTCACGCAAGACGGCTTCACGTTCGACTGCACCGGCCATCTGATTCATCTCAGGAACAGCTACACTAAAGAACTCGTCTCCACGATTCTCCCAGATGCGTTTACCGCTCACGAGCGTCGGGCAGCAATCTATTCAAAATCGACCACTACTCCGTATCCGTTCCAGGCCAACACGTACGGACTTCCCCCCGAAGTCGTGAAAGAGTGCGTTATAGGTTTCGTCGATAGCATGCACGCAAACACGAATGGAGGACCCAAGAACTTTCATGACTGGATTATGCAAACGTTCGGAACCGGTATCGCGAAGCACTTCATGCTTCCGTACAATGAAAAATTCTGGAGGCACGATCTTCGAACGATTACTTCGGACTGGGTCAGCTGGTCCATTCCCAAACCGACGCTGGAAGAAGTTGTGAACGGGGCCCTGGGCCTGACAAACAAAGGCATGGGGTACAACCCGAAGTTTATTTATCCAAAGATTGGAGGCATCGATTGTCTGCCGCAAGCCCTGGCGAGTCGAGTACAACGCGTTCGGACAAGTGAATCGCTGGAATATATCGATCCTAAAATGAAGTTTGTCCGCATGGCCAGCGGCGTTGAAGAGCCCTATGATTTCCTGATTTCAACGCTACCTCTCCCCATAACATATCGGATGTTGAAGGAAACGCCCGACGCGCCAACGGCAGCCGCACAGAAGCTCCATGCAATATCCGTTCTAAATATCAACCTCGGTATCAACCGGCCTAATATCAGCGACCAACACTGGATTTACTTCCCTGAACGCGAATACATATTTTCCCGTGTCGGATTTCCGATGAATTTCTCGAACTCCGTGGGACCTGAGGGCTCAAGCTCCATATACATCGAAATCACTCACTCGCCGGAAGAAACGATCAATCTCGAAGAAGCCTTCGAACGGTCCGTTCTCGACCTGCAAAGGTGTGGAATCCTGGAAAAGACCGATCGCATCCTCACGCGTCATGTCATCGACCTCAAATTTGCGTACGTCGTATTCGATGAACACCGGCGAACACATCTCCAGAGTCTCATCGATTATCTGGACGCTCGCGATATCTACACGGCAGGCCGCTATGGGCAGTGGGACTACTATTCGATGGAAGACTCTATTTTGAGTGGAAAGAGGGCGGCCGATGCGATCACCTCCAGGAGCCGCTGATACCTGTCCACAAATTTCGATGTATCAAAATCACGCACTCTCGCCAAGCCAGCCTGAATGTAACGTCCTCGAGCACTCTTATCGTCCAGCATCCTGCCGAGTTGATCGGCTAAATGCCTCTCTTCAGTAGTACATGTCACTGAACCGTCGTACATAACCCCGTCCGGAACGGGAACTAGAACACCACAAGGACCTGAAACTCCTCCGGCGATGATTTCACGGGAGCCGCCGGGACAATCAGTTGCGATAACGGGTAAACGACAAACCATCGCCTCCAAAACCGCCAGCCCGAACGATTCCGTAACTGAGGTGAGAACAAAAACGTCTCCCCTTGCCATGAACTTGAACGGATTGGATTGCCATCCTAAGAAAAAAACGCTGTTCTCGATGTCCAGGTCTGCGGCTAAACGTTTCAGATGATTCTCCAGCTCGCCGGAACCTAGAATCACAAGCTGACATGGCCTGCTCTTTCGGACTTCCGCGAATGCCCTTATTAAATGCCACTGTGCCTTCTCACGGCTCAATCGGCCGGTCGTGACGATCACGGGCAGGTCCGGATTCCAAGGACACTGGGCGCTCTCCCGCGCGAGTGAGGTGATCTTCGATACATCCACAGCATTCGGGATGACGACAACTTGATACTCCGGAACGCCAAACCGGTCCACGAGGTCGCGTTTGACTGCATCCGATACAGCAACAACAATCGATCTTCTGTATAACCAACGAATAAGAACGTTCACTGCGAGGGCCTCGATCCGGCCGCGCATTGTCGAAATCGAGGACATGTGTGTGTGCACTGTGAGGATGGATCGCCGTGAGAATAGAGCGTTTATAAAATTCGCCTCGCCCATAAAGCTGACGACCACATCCGGCTTCTCCTTTCGCAGTGTTCGGCGGAACAGCAATGCCCTTCGAATGAACCCACATGCTCGGGTGATCAGAGAGGCTCGATTGATCGGCGCTTCAAGCGAAATTAGCTTGCCCTTAATCGGATAACTGAATTTTTCCTCGAAAACGACAACAACAATTTCAGCCCGCAGGTTGCACGCGAGGTCGGACAAGACTTTTTCGCCACCCCCACCTGAAACATGAGGGATGACCAGCATCACTTTCATGGGAATGATTATAGAAAGGGGCCGGTGGACGCTGCAGCGACAATTGCGACAATTTGGAGTCTTCTCATTCTTGCCCTCATCCACGTACCATCTTCGCAACATGCGGCTATGCCGCGGGGAGTCATGGAGCTTCGACATCTACGATATCTGGTCGCCGTTGCTGAGGAGTTACATTTCGGCCGCGCCGCAATACGCCTCCACATCAGTCAGCCTCCTTTGAGTCAGCAGATCCGTCAGCTCGAAGAGGAACTCGGCGTCAAACTTTTTGACCGAACCAAGCGTGAAGTCCGTTTGACGGAAGCGGGCAAGCGCATCATCAGCGAGGCGTACCAGGTACTGAGTCAGGTCGATCACTTCATCAGTGTCTCCTCGCGGGCAAGCGAAGGCGCCATTGGACATCTGTCGATCGCGGGTCCGGGAGGTGTGAATGAAATCCTCATCGACACGTTGCGGAACTTCGCGAACCGCTATCCGGGCGTTCATATTGAGTTGCAATTCATGAACAGCGGAATGCAGATCGAGGCTTTGCGGGAGGGACGGATCGATGTTGGATTCGTAAACATGCCGATAAACGATCCAACCTTAATGATGGAGACCGTACGACGAGAGCCGATGTGGGTCGCAATGCCGAAAGGTCATCCGCTGGCGCATCACGGACGAGTACCTTTGACAGCGCTCGCAGATCAACAATTCATTCTTTTTGCGCGGCGCAGCAGCCCTGGTCTGCACGACCTTATAACTGCCGCATGCCGCAACGCCGGCTTCAGCCTGATGGTTGCTCACGAAGTCGACAACATCATTGCAAGTCTGACGCTCGTCACGGCGGGACTAGGCCTGGCGTTCTGTTCACCAAGCATGCAGAAACTGTGGCCGGAAGTGATCTTCCGTCCGCTCCGTGATGCCGTACCTCCGATTGAGTACGCGGTAGCGTATCGTCGCGATGCGCACTCAACGGTTTTGGATTCTTTTCTTAGGATGGTTCGAAAGAGTGTGCGTGACAACGCGCAAAAGAAATCGTACGGGCGGCTATAAACCGCCCCCACAGTTCACTGCGCGCCTTCAGCACGATCCCAATTCCCGATCGTCGTTCCGTCCGCAAGCTTAGCGCCCACGAATTGGCCGCCCGCCGAACCGTCCTTCATCGGATTCACACGGATAGAGACGGCATCGCCCGGCTTAAATGTCGTCGGACGCCAACCTTGACGCGAGAGCGAATTCGGACCTCCACCTTCGACGCTCCACTCTTCCTTTACGCCATTGCCGTTCTGGACGTAGACCTGAATCCAGACGTGCGGGTTCTTCCACTGGAACTCCTTAATCGTTCCCGTGAGTTCCTTGACCTTCTGATTGTCGAACATGGCGGCAGAATGATGCCCGAGCGCGCTCTGAGCGACGAAGCACACTCCACTGATAATGATGATTGCGGCGATGGTCCGTTTCATGAAATGTCTCCTTATTTGACAGGTCGGTCGATCGGTTTTCCGTCCGAACCCAATGTCAATGTCCGGCCGTCTTCCGTCACCGGATTCCGATTGTTTTCTCCGCAGGCGTAGTCATATGCGCGCGTGCTCGGAGGTAACTTGCGATAGCGTTTGGTGACGTTCCAAGGTTTCGTTAGCGCCTTGGGATCCTCCAATGTCATTTGGGCTTCGAGCGTGTTCGCGTCGATCTTGCGCATCCGAGTTACAACGTGCATTTGGTCGCTCAAGACGAGGCCCGTCCTGTCCAGGATAGTGTCCTTCTCGCTCCAGCCTTTCAACGCGACGGTGTCGAAGACCAGCGTGTCGCCTTCCCAACGACCAGTAGAGTCGCCGCTGTATGTCCCCCAGCGATCTTCCGCCTTCAGGTGATCCCTGCCGTCGGTGTAGATCCTCTGAATATTCGGTCCGTTCTCCGTCAGAATCCAGACCTGCTGGGGCGTAATGGCAAACTCGTAAACGTCGGGAACATTCATGACCCGCGGAAATCCATGTGGTATTCCACAATTCGTGATGGGATCGGGAAATAGCCCTTTTTTCACCGCTTCAATATTCTTCTGATAAATCGCTTCCCATTCGGCGTTGTATGGAGGACGTTCCCGCACACCTGCATCACCCGCGCGGCCGTTCTTGGGTTCAACGGTAGCACCATCGAAAATGGTTGGACCCACCATCTGCCAGACGCCGCTCCAATCCGGAAGCGTTGCTGCGTGTTGCTGCCCGTACCCTGTACCTGCCGCTAACAAGAAAACCGAAATCAATGCAAACTGCATCTTCATATAAGCATCATAGAGATTACTCTCCTACGCCTCAATTCTTTCAATGGCATAGAAAGTTACCCGAGGAAATTTCCAAAGTCGATCCAAAAACACTCCGGTAGTGTGGTCACACCAAATTGTAGAAGGCGAAGCTTCCCTCATCAGCCTGAGAAGGTCGAAGGTGACACGATTACGTCTCCAGTGCATAGTTCCCCAATATGTTCTGGGAAATGGTTCTTGCTGCAGGTCGCATGGTGCTTCGTACTGCCGCCAAATTTGGATGGAATTGGCCATCAGTGACCGGCTTAGTCGTTCCAGTCTTGGCACTCTTGATATGCCTTATCCGGACCGAGAGACATCCATCGGCGATCAAGATGGCTGTTGGGAAGACGCTACGGGATGCTTTTAAGCCAACGGCGGTCGTTGCTTTAGTACTGTGGGGTATTTTATTTGGCTCACTGGCGGCGCGAGCCGTTTACTTAGAACATATTGAGTTACGAAATAGGGCAGATATTGCGACCCGAGAATGGGAGGATCGAATAAACACTGTTCATCCGGATGAACCTGCTTACCAAAATTTGATGGGAGCTTTCAGGGCATTTTCTGAGATGCGCAAAATTCCGCCCCATCAAGAACAGTGTCTTATTTTAATAACCAACGGGGCGAATGGCCGTAGCAACATCTTCGTGGCCGATATGTTAACGCTTGGTGCCAGTATGGCGGGGTGCATTTCTGGTGGCTTTAATGGGACGGGAGATTTCGATACTCCTGCAGCTCGAATTGCTATAACTAAAGAGTACTCACCCGACCACGTCGTCATTCACGCAGCTCGGGGCGACAAGGCGGCATACGTATTAGCCGACAAGCTGGAACAGTTAACGTTTGTACAAAAGAGCGAGACGCTTCTGCCTTGGACACCAAAAGGCGTTATATGGGTTCAGGTTGGTGCAGATGCTCAATGGTATCGACGCAACTAAACCTGGTTCGCAGTCCCATCAAAACACCGTTCAAAAACTCTCAATAAAACTAGCGCCTTGTACTCGCTGAAGTTCCCAGAAAACGATCAGGTGTATCTAAGCATCCTTGAGAATTTGGAATGAATCTTATAGCTTTATCCCGGCATGATCAGCATTCGAAGATCCCATGAGCGCGGCCACGCGGATCGCGGTTGGCTCAACTCTCACTTCACTTTTTCATTTGCGGATTACCAGGATCCGGCTCGCATGGGTTTTCGCGCTCTGCGAGTGATGAACGAAGACCGGATCGCGCCAGGCAAAGGCTTTGGCCCACACGCACACCGCGACATGGAGATTCTCACCTACGTCCTCGAAGGGAAATTGTTGCACCGCGACAGCATGGGCGAGCAACACGTGCTTGGGCCGAATGAGATTCAAATGATGTCGGCCGGTAGTGGCGTCGTTCATAGCGAGTTCAATGCCTCAGAGACCGAACCGGTTCACGTCATCCAGATTTGGATTTCGCCTCAGGCGGAGGATTTGGAGCCCTCATATCAACAGGTCGCGTTCGCGGCCGAAGAAAAACGCGGACGCCTGCGATTGCTCGCAGCGCCGAACCTGAGCGAGAAACCGATGACTGTTATCCGGCAAGATGCTCGTATATACGCCGGTGAACTCGCAGTTCATGAAAGCGTGAAGCATACCTTTGATGCGGAGCGATATGCCTGGGTTCAGGTTGTGAAGGGAAACGTTTCCATCAATGGACAGTTGCTGAGCGAAGGCGATGCTGCCGTAGTGAGTGCCGAACGTGAACTCTCCCTCATTGGTATCGAACCGGCCGGCGGCGAAGTCCTGCTGTTCGACTTGCGATGAAGGCATCACCTGTCAACGTACTCGTCATCTTTTACTCCTGCTGCGGCAGAACAGAAAAGCTGGCGCTGGCCGCGGCCGTTGGAGCCGTACAAGCCCGCGCGAATATTCGGATGCGGCGGCTAACAGACTCCGGAGAACAGATTCCTGAATGCAAAGAAGCGCTCGCGCGTATGCGTAAAGAGTATGTGCCGCCCGCACAGACGGATGTCGTTTGGGCAGATGCGGTGATTATCGGAATGAATGGGAAGGTTGCCGGAGTTGTCGAGGACGCCGCGCAGGCGACGGCATT
>DATFXZ010000614.1:0-6007 GCA_035315305.1 Terriglobia bacterium
ATCCTGGCTTCGTCGGCTTTCCTGAATACCCATAACCAGGCAGCGACGGAATAACGACATCGAACGAGTCTTCTGCCTTTCCGCCAAATGCGGTTGGATCGGTCAGCGGGCCGATGACCTTGAGCTGCTCGATGATCGAGCCGGGCCACCCGTGCGTAATGATAATCGGCAACGCATTCGGATTTTTCGAGCGAACATGGATGAAATGAATATCAAGCCCATCGATATTTGTCACAAAATGCGGCAACGCCTTCAGTTTCGCTTCGCATTTCCGCCAGTCGTAATCCTTCGCCCAATAGCTCGCGAGTTTCTGCATCGTCGCTAGCTGCACGCCTTGTGTGTCATCGGCGACGGTTTCCCTTTCGGGCCAGCGTGTGGCGGCAACGCGCCGACGAAGATCATCAAGCGCGCTCTGAGGTACAACCGGAACTTTGAACGGCCGAATCGCTTGTTCGTCCGAATCCGTAGCTCGGGACATGTGGACAACAAACGACGAAGTGATGAGGGTCAAGCAGGTAAAGAATGTAGGAGTTGTTTTCATAGAACTTCCAGTTTCACTGCGAGTCTAAGGATCAGGGCGTGTAACGGGTAAAGATGAAGTCGCGGTCTTTGACCGCCTGGTGGCAGGGAAAACAGCTTTGCATCAGCTTTACGTCGGTAGGTTTGAGGTTCTGATCGAAGGATGAGTATCCCCAGCCGCCCGTCGCCGCATACTTCTTTGAGTCCTTGACCATGAATTGCAGGTAGGCCTCCGTGGGTGAACCGGCGACGAAGGATTGGTCACGGCCAAAGGTCTTGTTGTTTTCCTCCGATGAGACGTAGCTCCAGGCTATTCGGCCAACGATTGCGCCTTCCGGAAACGGAAGTTTTCCTTCCCGATACGCCTTGATCGCTATGTCATTTCCCAGAACGGCGCGAATATCGTTGAGGTCACCTGCTTCGTGGGCCACTGAGACCACCTTCCAGTCGCGATATCCGGGGGGAATCTCGGTTACAAAGATTGGCGCCGGTTGTTGGTCGGCCTGTCCACTTCCCGGCACGAAGGCGACGACAATGATCGCCACCATTGGGATTGCCGCCAGGAACAGACCGATTCGTTTCATTCGGTCGCCTTTTCCAAAACGTGTGATTAACCGAAATCCGAATCCGAGAACCGAAGTAATCTTCATATAACCTCCAGTTGTGCGAGCGGGCCCAATCGATCGCTGTTTCCCGGTGGAATGTATCGTGCGGGGACGCCGGACGTCACTTCTAAATCGTCCTTCTTCGGATATTCTCGCCAGGACCACTTCTTAATTCTTCCTTCTTCGTTCATCCTTTCTCAGACGAGTTTCCCCAAACCGTCGGTCGGCCGACGTAGACGGCATTCGCCGGCATCTTCCACCCTTTCGAGCGACTGCGCTGGATTCGTTTTGGTTTGCTCATGCGATTCCGTAAATTCTCGCGCCCCCAACGGTCCTAGTAACTGGTCGTCCCACCGCTTATTTCTCGTAAACATCAATTCGAACAATCTTGCAGCCATGAAGACACTCGTTGTGAAACCGTACTTTTTTCGTAGGCGACAACGGAGCCTCCCCATTAACTCACCGTCGATTTCAGCAGCAACAAAACCCTCCGGGTTCGTAACCCTAACACATCGACATCGCCCGAGCCGGGATTCCACCGTCTCACGGCCCGCCTATTCGACCAGCGCGTCCCGTTAGTCGCGGGCCATTCGACGAATTTTCATGTTGTTAGGATTCGATCGCTCGTGCTGTTAAGCTCTGGCTTCTGCTCTTCGTTAAAGAACTTGCCACTAACTACAAGTCTTTCGCCCTCGTTGCGTCCGTGCCTGCTTCTTCGCTCTCTGGAGACTCGGCGCCGGTAGCCTTCTGGACGGATTCAGCGAACAAGGAACTCAGCAGTTTTCCTGCTCCCTCTCTGATTGCTTGTACGAATTCTATCACAACTCCCTCATCAGGTGGCTCAGGATACTCTCTGCGCCGCAATCGACGAGCTAGGCTCATTGCAGTGCCGAGGATGTCGGGTTGCGTTGAGTTGCGCAACTGAGAGGTCGCCTGGCGAAGCAGATTCATATCAACAGAATGGCAAATATCGGACGTGGATATAAGAAGGTTGAGCGCAGCCCGGAGCGCCGTTTTCGGCTCCCGCGCTTCCGTAGCACGTCGGATCGCCATTTCATACGCCGCAATGCCAGCCGCATGATCACCCGAGGACATCTGCAACAAGCCAAATGTGGCAATCTCCGCAATTCTATCCGGTTCTAGTAGGACTGCCCTAATAGGTTCGAAGGCGCTCAGTGCCCCGGCAAGATCACCACTTCGCAGTCGCGCAAACGCGAGATTGTTGTGCAAGATGATATCGCCAGGATTCGCCTGCAAACCGCGGTCAGAGGCCTTCGCCGCAGTGGTGTAGTCATCAAGCAGGCTAGCAGTGCTAGCAGTTAGGATGTGAGCAGCTTTCGAGTATGGCTCTTCTAAAACCCATTCATGGGCTCGAGCGAGTGCTCCTTTAAAATCTAAGACTGCGAATCGCAACCAACTCATTGCTTCTGCACTTTGGCGAAAATCGATATCCTGCTCACTGGCCAAACCGGGAAGGTGCTCTCGAAGTACCCATTGGCTCTGACTTACGACTGCCTTGGCGGGATCTTGCCAGGCGCGTTTGAAAAATTTCTTTGAGCGTTGATGTGCTCCGTGCAGCAGCTCCAATGTTCCGACCGCTGCGAGGAGTTCCGAGTGCAGAAAACGGTCTTCCGCTTTCAACGCCGCTTCTGCCGCTGGTCGTACCTTTACTGGAATTCTGTCTAGCTGAGTTCCAATGCTGACGAGAGGACCAAGCAGCATTGGGTCTGGATTCTTTGAATAGGCTTCCTTAGCGAAAAATAACGCGTCATCCCAATCGCCATGGTGCGCGAAAAACCTAACCGCCGACCTGACAATAATCCGGTCTGTGGGCGCCAAGCGCAACGCGATCAAAACGGCACGGCGTGCTTTAGGATATTGGCCGAGAATTGTGTACAAGCGGGCTTGATCAATCCACGCATAAGCATCGCGCGGAAACCTGGTGGTCCGCACTTTCGTAAGGCGGATCTTCTCGCGTTCATCTGAATCCCTGGGTTCTTGTGCACGACCGAGAATAGTCTCAGCCTGGTTCTGGGCAGCCCGTCCTGTAATAGGTTCAGATAGAACGCACTCAGCTAGTTCTTTCGCTTCAGCCTGAAGTCCCAATACCACCGCCACTCCCATTAGGTCGGCAGCCGCAAAGGGGGAGGGAGTGTCGCGGAAGCTTGCTAGTAGATCCTGGAATGACTCAAGCGTAAGTTTGTAGTCTACGGGTGGCGGATTTCCGGAAAATTCATGTGCTTCGCGCATTGCCGCCGCACGCCGCGAAGGGAGCCACTGCGGAAGAACTATCCTATTACTATGATCGCCTTCGTTCATTTAAGAAACTGAGCCTTCCGAGCAAGCAAGTCTGCTGCGCTTATAATTCGCTCAAGAGCAAATGGATTACCAAAGCGCTGCGCTCGAGTGACAGGGTGTCCCCTTAGGTTGGGCTCGGGGTTGCATAACCACTCGAGAATCTTCTGGGCGTCGCTTTGAAGCTGATTCGGTAAAGCGGTAACAACTTCGGTAATCGCATCGTATGTTGCAGCGCGGAGCACCGGTAACGCATCAGAGTAGGTTCCGGTCCACAACCGCGGGTGATACGCAGTTGGAATCTTGGAAAGTACAACGCCGAAGAAGTGAACGTTCGCAGTAAGAAAGGCGAATAACGCACCGAGCATGTACAGGTCTGCCCCTTTCCGGCGGATGTCCCAATCGGAATCAAATTGGCGGTATTGGAGTTCAATCGGAGTATAGCCAAGGTCGCCACAATGATCGTCAAAGTCAGCTTTCGTTCCTTTCTGACTCGAACGGCCAAGGTCAGCGAGCTTCGACTTCTCCGACTCAAACACAAGGACATTCGAAGGCTTCAGATCTTGGTGGACGATGTCTTTCGAGTGAAGTTGCTTAATGCCGACGCACACCCCGTGAAAGATTCGAAGCCGCCATGCGAGTCCGGGATCGCTCATCCGCTTGTGGCGTCGAATATCGCCTTCTTCGCACAGTTCAAAAATTAAATACGGCACGAAGTAAGGATCAGTTTTGTCAACGTACTCGCCACTATCAATCGCCACGACGATACGATCCATCTTGCTCTTCCCACAAAAATCGAGAAGGTCGCGCTCGTATTTGAAATCGGTTGTTATTTGGTTAATTAGGTCGATCCGATTAACTGACGCACCGAACATGTTTACTGCATATGCAATGTTTATGGCTTTCATGAAGGCCACCGTTCCTTCCTTCTCATTCCGGACAACGTAGCCGGACGAAAATGCGCCTCCTGTGGTGTCGATGCTTTTCGGAAGTTTCTTCTCAACGATCCATCCATTGATCGTCTTCCCAACCAGATTACTAGCAATACTCGTCGTCATGCTTCAATGAGGCAGCTATATACACAGCACAAATCTAGAAGAGCAACGCGAGCAGCTAACTATTTCCTAACCGTAGAGTTCGGCCCCTCGCTCAACGAATGTTCTTCTTTTTTGCTGCATTCTTGATTCTAACGCTACTTCTTCGGTGGACCTTGCTCCGCCGCGAACTCGCGAACGTATTCTGTTATTCTAAAGATTTCCAATTGCAATTGCCGAATGCCGATTTCTGAAACTTGAAGCTATCCGAGCAGCTCCTTCAGATTTTGAAGCACGGCATTTTCTTCGTTAGACTGGCGAAGCGCGGCTGATCGCCGCGGGGTTATTTGCCGACGTGATCGGTCGAATCGATGAACGCGGCCACGTCGTCGTGTAGAGCCTTGAGCGATTCCTGGTGGGCGTACACCATGTGGCCCGACTGATAGTAGCGATAGTCAATGTGGTCCTGGAGCCGTTCCGGGATTGGCAGGTGGTGCATCTCGTACCAGCCTTCGTAATACGGTGTGGCCAGATCGAAGTAACCGCCTGCTAGAAGAATTCTGAGGTCCGGATTGTATTTCATGGCGGTGGCAAAATCCGGCATGGTGTTGGTCGACTGCGGCAACGGGCGGTCCGCCCCCGGCGGTTGATGCTGGAAATTCCAAGTCTTCCACAACGGGATGCTGGGCCGATACGTTTTGTCCTGGCCATAGTGCAAAGATTTCCTCGCGTAGTCGTTGAAAGCAGAGACATAGGCCGAGCTGCTGGCGGCGGCAATTTCTGCGTCAGTGTTGGACCGTTAGGTCGAAAGACAGCCTAACGGATGAACTGGTTACATTTTTATCTTTGCCGAATTCGATTTTGCGCTCAACGCGCCTGACGAGGCTCAATGTCTAATCGCAATATGAAACGCAACATTATTCCAATGCTTCTCAGCCTCACACTTCTGACGGGATGCGCCAGCGACTTCGTTTCAACGGGGCCAAGCTCGAGTTCTAGCGTGACGAGTTCGGCCACCGATTCTGGATCTGACGCCGCGAACCAGGCCATCCAACAGATGAATCAGCAAATGGCTGTCGATGCAGCCAATGCCGCCGCCCAGCAGCAATTCAATGACTCCATGGCCGCACAGCAGCTATTTGAAAATCAGCACAACGACGAGTTCAACGCGAACGGACTGCACTAATCAGCATTTTCCTTTTCGTATCGTTTTCCCATTCTCGATTGGATTTTGACATGGCCGGTGGGTCGGGATCACGAACTGGGAGGAGTGTTTAGCGGTCGAGCGCAGCGGGAGCTGCCGAGATACAAAGCGTATCACCTGCTGTTCCGTCCAACTGGTAGGGGCGATTCACTGAACCGCCCCCGGGCGGTTGAGGTCAACCGCCCCTACCTACCTCAACCCTTCAACTTCTTCTTCCAGTGCGAGCCAATTGCCGTGCTTGGAAAAGAGCGGTGAGATGCAGCATGGTAAAGAACGGGACGACAAATGCCGGGATGAGGACCAAGGGTAATCGGTTCATTGCGCTGGTGGTGAGGTTTCCAGTCAGACCA
>DATFXZ010000615.1:0-4346 GCA_035315305.1 Terriglobia bacterium
CTCACCTACACCCTGGGGCGCATGACCGGTTCGCAGCGACATGGCTGGGCGGTGTGGGCGGCCATGGCGTTCCTGTTTCTCTGCGGCGTCACCACCGCTTACTGGGCAGAGGCCAAAGGCAATCCGCTCTTAGCCAAGGCCGACCAGCAGGTGAGCGCTTCGCAGTCCGGCGGAAACATGGAAGGAAAGGAAGTCCGCTTCGGCATTGCCAACTCCGCACTTTTCGCCACCGTCACCACTGACGCAAGCTGCGGCGCCGTTAATGGCATGCACGACTCTTTCACGCCGCTGGGCGGCATGGTTCCGCTGATCAACATCATGCTGGGCGAAATTGTGTTTGGAGGAGTCGGAGCGGGCCTCTACGGCATGTTTGTGTTCGTGGTTCTGGCCGTGTTCATTGCCGGACTGATGGTGGGACGCACGCCAGAATATCTAGGAAAAAAGATTGAATCGTATGACGTGAAGATGGCGATGCTCGCGGTTCTCATCCTGACCTTCACGATTCTCGCTTTTTCAGCCGTGGCGGTGGTGAAGCCCTACGGCACGGATGGAATTTCGAATCACGGTCCGCACGGGCTCTCACAAATCCTCTACGCTTATGTTTCTTCGACGGGCAACAACGGTTCGGCGTTTGGTGGGCTCGGCGTGAACACCATGTGGTACAACACGACCACGGCAACGGCGCAGCTGCTCGGCAGATTTTTCATGATCATTCCCATCATGGCCATCGCCGGAAGCCTCGCCAAGAAGAAAACGGTCCCGGAATCCGCGGGGACCTTTCCAGTTACGGGTGGGCTGTTCAGTGGTTTGCTCGTTTCGACGGTCTTGATCGTGGGAGCGCTCACGTTCTTCCCGGCTCTCAGTCTAGGGCCGATTCTCGAACATCTGCTGATGCAAGCAGGAAAGGTTTTCTGAGTGCCTTATGGACCCAGTCTCTGAGATCAGTCAAATCAGGAAAAAGTCATTGGCGGACAGTGCCATTCTCTCGCGAGCCATTCTCGACTCGTTCCGCAAGTTGGAACCACGAACGATGATTAAGAACCCGGTCATGTTCGTCGTGGAAGTGGGAGCGGTGTTGACCACGATTCAGCTGCTGTGGGATACCGCGCACCATCTCGGACAGTTCGGGTTTGAGCTCCAGATTACTCTGTGGCTCTGGTTCACCGTTCTCTTCGCCAACTTCGCCGAAGCCATGGCCGAGGGCCGCGGGAAGGCACAGGCGGACACGTTGCGGAAGGCGCGTGCGGAGACCGAAGCGCATCGGTTACGTTCCGACGGTACAACCGAATCAGTGCCCAGCTCAAAACTGCGATCCGGAGACTGCGTCGTAGTGGTCGCGGGACACTTCATTCCGGGCGACGGCGAAGTCATTGAGGGTGTGGCTTCCGTCGACGAGTCTGCAATTACCGGCGAATCTGCGCCGGTGATTCGCGAATCGGGTGGTGATCGCTCCGCGGTTACCGGTGGCACGCGCGTCCTTTCCGACGAGATCAAGGTGCGCATTACCTCCAATCCGGGCGAGACATTTCTCGACCGCATGATCAAGCTCGTCGAAGGTGCGTCACGACAAAAAACACCGAACGAGATTGCTCTCAACATTCTATTGGCAGGGTTGACCATCATCTTCTTGTTTGCGGTAGTCACCTTGCAGCCATTCGCCATTTACTCAGGCGCGCGCCAGAGCATTTTTGTGCTGGTGTCATTACTGGTTTGCCTGATCCCCACAACGATCGGAGGCCTGTTGTCCGCAATTGGCATCGCGGGGATGGATCGCTTGATTCAGCGAAACGTGATCGCTATGTCGGGCCGCGCAGTTGAAGCATCCGGCGACGTGGACGTGCTGTTGCTGGATAAAACCGGCACCATTACACTTGGTAACCGCGCCGCCACAGAGTTCCATCCCGCACCGGGTATCGAAGAGCGATATTTGGCGGATGCCGCACAACTCTCCTCGCTTGCCGATGAAACCCCCGAAGGCCGGTCCATCGTCGTCTTAGCCAAGGACCGGTACAACCTGCGTGGCCGCGAATTGGCCTACCACGAGGCACATTTCATTCCGTTCTCTGCGCAGACCAGAATGTCGGGTGTGAACTTAGACACGCGGGAAATCCGCAAGGGTGCACCTGAAGCAATTTCTCGTTTCATCAGCGAGAGTGGCAACGGTATACCGGCTCCGTTGAAAGTCAAAATTGAGGAGATCTCGAATTCCGGCGGAACTCCACTTCTGGTGGCAGAAAATCGGCGCGTGCTCGGAGCCATCGCCCTGACCGACATCGTAAAGGGTGGTATGCGCGAGCGCTTCGATCACCTTCGCACTATGGGCATTCGCACCATGATGATCACCGGCGATAATCCACTTACGGCTGCCGCCATTGCGCGTCAAGCGGGAGTGGACGATTTTCTCGCGGAGGCCAAGCCCGAAGACAAGATGGCGCTGATCAAGCGCGAGCAGGCCAAGGGCAAGCTTGTCGCGATGACCGGTGACGGCACAAACGACGCTCCGGCGCTCGCCCAAGCAGACGTTGGCGTCGCGATGAATACCGGAACGCAAGCCGCCAAAGAAGCCGGCAACATGGTCGATCTGGATTCCAACCCCACAAAGCTCATTGAGATTGTGGAAATCGGCAAGCAGCTGCTGATCACCCGCGGCGCGCTCACCACTTTTTCCGTGGCTAATGATGTCGCCAAATATTTCGCCATCATCCCGGCGATGTTTGCGGGTGCCTTCCCTGTATTGGGCGCGCTCAACGTGATGCATTTACGCACATCGGAATCGGCGATTCTTTCCGCGGTCATTTTCAACGCTTTGATTATCATCGCGCTCATTCCACTAGCGCTGCGTGGTGTCCGGTACCGCCCGCTGGGAGCCGCGGCACTCCTAAGGCGGAATCTGCTCATCTACGGCGTCGGGGGAATTATCGCGCCTTTCATCGGAATCAAAATTATTGACGTGCTGCTGATGTATTTCAGGATGGCTTGAGGGGAAGTCATGAAAAAGAACTTTATTACCGCGGTATGGTTCGCGCTGGTTACGACGGTGATTTTTGGTCTCGTCTACCCGCTGCTGGTGACCGGCCTCTCCCAATTGCTGTTCCCTGGCAAAGCCAACGGACAATTGATCGAACAAAATGGCAAGGTCATCGGGTCGCGGATCATCGGCCAGAATTTCACCGAACCCGGGTATTTTCATTCCCGGCCGTCGGCTGCAGGCGCCGGGTACGATCCTACTTCGAGCGGCAGCAACAATCTCGGGCCGACCAATAAAGCACTGATCGACCGAGTCGCGACAGACGTGGAGAAAACGCGAGCGGAAAACCCTTCCGCACCGGTACCCATTGATTTGGTAACGGTATCGGGGTCAGGTCTTGATCCCGACATCTCCCCGGCGGCCGCAGAATTCCAGATTCCGCGAGTGGCGATGGAGAGAGGCATGAGTCCCGACGAGTTGCGACAACTAGTTCACAAACACATAGAAGGACGGCAACTCGGCTTCCTCGGCGAACCTCGTGTCAATGTGTTGGAACTGAATCTCGATCTCGACGCGGTTCATCCGGTGCGCTGACGCTCCCAATTTGTACGCCCAGATTTTTCGCGGGATCGCTTGGAATTTGAAATCGATGTCCTAACCAGGGTTCAGTCAAGATATGGCGCGGATGGGCCGGATCTCTTTCGATTTTCGTGCAAAGTTGTCTTATTATCACGCGAAGAATATCCGTTTCTTCGCCGTAATCAGACCTCCAGACCATTCTCGCTTGCTTTGTATGTGTAATGGGCTTGCCTTGGTGATTCACCAGACGCTCCAGTATGCCCGGGACAGAAAGAGTTCACCTTGACTCCCGTATCGCGCAACTCGAAGGCGAAACTGCACGGTCAGCAGACATCGGACTCACTTTTGCCGAGCTTTTGCGATTATGAGCATTGTCTTTCTGGGCTAACACACAAGATTCCGCGTTTTCTAACTTTGCGGGCCGAATTAGGCCAATGACAGCACTCTCACGCCGTACGGCTCCACGGTAATCGCACCGGACAGGCGGAAGCCTGCTAGGAGTTCCTTGTAACTCTTCCCGAGCGTCACCGTCTGCGGCTTCGGAGTGTGATTCAACACAAACGTAATGTCGGTCTGCCCGTAGTGACGCATAGCGACCTCTACGCCCACGGGAGCTTCGACGGCCGGAAGAATGCCTGCCGTAGCCGCCAGAATGTTCAGGACGCGACCAATTGCAGGAGGTTCGAGCCGGGAGCCCACATAGATGGCTTTCCCCTTCCCGAAGGTATTGGAGGTGATCGCGGCCTGCCCGGTGTGGTCGCCCTTCGTATAGGTTGCCAGGACTTCGGCGCCCTCCGTC
>DATFXZ010000616.1:0-3709 GCA_035315305.1 Terriglobia bacterium
ACCGTGGATGCCGGCGCTCTCCTCAAGCAAACGGTCGAAAGGTTTGGCGGGCGCGGCGGGGGACGTCCGAATCTGGCTCAGGGTGGTGGACTGAGCGGTAGCGCGCAGGAAGTTTTAGAATTTGCAAGACGGCTTTTGTAGTCGGCGGCTTTGAGAACGAATGAAGCTTTGGGAAGAATATTCCCCTCCCCACGAGGAGGGGAATGGGGGCAGCCGCAAATAAGCATTTCATCGGAGAACTATGAATTTTCAAACCTTCCACATAAATATCCTGGAACTAATACGTCGCACATCCGCGTTCCTTCCACCGGATGTCGAGAACGTCATAAGCCTTCAACGTAAACTTGAGTTCTCAGGTTCTAAGGCCGAGTTTGCATTAGAGTTAGTTGCGCAAAACATCCGCCTAGCGAAAGCGCGCTCTTTACCGATCTGCCAAGACACTGGAACGATCACGTTCTACTTTGAAACACCCCGCGGTGTCGACCAGGTGGAACTCGAAGACCTCTGTCGCGAGGCTGTGAAGGAGGCGACGATGAAGGGCTACCTGCGCCAGAACTCCGTTGACAGCGTTGACGGAATAAACACCGGCGACAACCTTGGCCCTGGAAGTCCGGTGTTCCATTGGGAACAGACCCGCGATTCCAATATTCATGTACGCCTGATTCTGAAAGGTGGCGGTTGCGAGAACATGAGTGGGCAATACAGCCTGCCGATGAACATACAGGGCATGCGCGTGGACCGGAATCTGGAAGGCGTTCGGGCATGCATCCTGGATGCAGTCTGGAAAGCGCAGGGCAAAGGCTGTGGTCCCGGTTTCATCGGTGTGGCGATTGGGGGTGACCGCGCTTCCGGATATGAGTTCGCGAAGCGGCAATTATTAAGGACCGTTGATGATACGAATCCGGATCCGGCTTTGGCCGGGCTTGAAGCTCGCATTATGCAAGAAGCGAACACGCTCGATATCGGACCAATGGGGTTTTCCGGCAAATTCACGATTGGCGGCTGCAAGATCGGCAAGCTGAACCGTTTGCCGGCATCATTTTTCGTCTCAGTGGCGTATATGTGCTGGGCGTATCGAAGGCGTGGCGTCGTTTTGGACACCAAAGGCGACGTAGTCGAGTGGCTATATCAGGCGCCCCATGAATTTCGAGGTGAAGAACCAATGCCGGACCTGACGCTGCCTGCCGCAGACGTGATCCGTTTGAAAACGCCGCTGGAAGACGCGGACATTCGCAAGCTCAAAGTGGGCGACGTCGTGCTGCTGGACGGCATCGTCTACACCGGCCGCGACGCGGTTCATAAATATCTCCACGATGGTGGCGAATTAGAGGTCGTTCGCA
The DNA here is from genome assembly GCA_035315305.1 of Terriglobia bacterium. GTDB lineage: Bacteria > Acidobacteriota > Terriglobia > 20CM-2-55-15 > 20CM-2-55-15 > 20CM-2-55-15. The sequence goes on from DATFXZ010000616.1 coordinate 1,341, forward strand.
ACGGAGTCATCTACCACTGTGGACCTGTCGTGCTGAAGAACGACGGCGAATTTCGAGTTGTTGCCGCGGGGCCGACGACATCAATTCGTGAGGAACCGTACCAGGCCGACATCATCCAACGATTCGGTATCAAAGCCGTCATAGGCAAAGGCGGCATGGGCTCAAAAACGCAGAAGGCGTGCCAAGACTACGGTTGCGTTTACCTCCACGGAATCGGCGGCGCTGCCCAGATTTACGCGCAATGCGTGCAACGTGTCATCAGCGTCCGCCTCGAGCAGTTCGGCAGTCCTGAAGCTGTGTGGGAGCTGGAGGTCAGAAATTTCCCGGCGGTTGTCACGATCGACAGCCACGGAAATAACCTGCAGCAAGTTATCACAGACCGGTCGCGTGAGTTGTTGGCAGCGGCGCTATAGCGCTATAGAGCCTAGTCTGGCCGGCAACCGGAATACATGATCTCGGCGCCAAAATCGAGCGTTTGGTTGGGCTGCAGGAAAATTGCAGTCGTGATCTGACCGGCAGGTCCAAGATTGATGCTGTGACTGCCCGCCGCATCACCCAAGGTCACCCTGGTCTGTTCCGGCAGATGTAAATAGGTGACCATCATCGGACCTGAAATCGAGCGGCCGATGCCGGTCTGATAACTCCGTCGATTTGCGCAGCCGGTTGGGGGGATTCGAATTTCGGGCAGGTCCGTGACTTGAACTCGCGGAACGGTTTGAAACGGGTTGATATTGACCATCGGCGGTATGTTCGTGGGATTGATATTGACGCGCAGGTAAGGGGCACCTGTTTCGTCCGTTTCCGGGGGCCGCTGCGCGTATGCCAGACCTATCAGGACCAATACCAGAAGTACAGCATTCACAATCAAACTGATTTTCGCAGCCTTCGACATAGGAAGTTCTCCCTAACGAGTTGGGCGGTCATCGATCGCCTCTACATTCTGGACAGACATCCGACAGGCGAGAAGAGTTCGTTTATTGTGCTGCCAGCGCGCTGCGGATCGCCTGGCCGAACCGTTGCGAATCCGGTGGGCCCTCGGCGAGGATGATGTTGTTGTGGATGAGCAGCGTTTCCGGGACGTATTTGGCGCCGGCAGCCTTTAATTCTTCTAGAGCTTCGGGCAGAAAATAAACGGTTGCTTCGCGGTCAGCCAGCAATTTGGCTTTCGCAAGGACAACGGTGGACAAACAGATTGCTGCTATGACCTTTCCCGCTGTTGCCATGGCGACGACCAGTTCCTGGAGCTTCTTGTCATTCCAAAAAACATCGGGCACGGACGAACCTCCACACAACACGAGGCCGGCATATTCATCAGCTTTTGCATCTGCAATCGCAAGGTCGGATTGAGCTGTGCCGCCTTTCATACCGCGGCATGTTCTGACCGAAGTGGAAGCTACAACTACCTTTGCACCTTCATCTTCGAGAATTTTCTTGGGCTCGAAAAATTCCTCATCGCGGAATTGAGTGTGGGGAATCACCATAAGCACTTTTTTACCGTCCAGTTTCATGGGCGAAATTATATCGTGCAGCCTGTTAGAATGCTTACTGATGATTCATCTAAAGAGCGCCAAAGAAATCGACATCATGAAAGGTCCCAGCAAGATCGTTGCAGAAATTCTGCTGGAACTGCGGGAGATCGTTCGCGAGGGCGCCACAACTGCGGATGTGGACAAAGTCGCCGAAGAATTGACTCTCAAGAAGAAGGCGAAGCCGGCATTCAAAGGGTATCGAGGGTTTCCGGCGAGTTTGTGCATTTCGGTTAATGAGCAGGTGGTTCATGGTATTCCGTCGCCGAAGCGAGTCCTCAAGGGCGGGGACATCGTCGGTCTGGATTTTGGAGTCATCTACGACGGTTATTACGGGGACTCCGCAATGACCGTCCCGATTGGCGAGATTTCTCCCGAAGTTGATCGGCTCGTAAAAGTCACCGAACAATGCCTGTATCGTGCGATCGAGCAGGCGGTGCCTGGGAACTACATTTCGGACATTTCCGGAGCCGTTCAAAAATTAGCAGAAGCCAACAATTACGGCATCGTTCGTGAATTTTGTGGTCATGGCATCGGCCGCTCCCTTCACGAAGACCCTCCTGTGCTGAACTATGTTCAAAATGGAAAGGGACCAAAGATCAAGCCGGGGCTTGTACTGGCGATTGAGCCGATGATCAATCTCGGCAGCGAGAAAGTGAAAATCCTCGAAGACGGATGGACCGTAATCACTGCTGACGGAAAACCTTCCGCCCATTTTGAACACACCATCGCTGTCACTCAAAACGGTCCTGAAATTTTGACAAGAATCTAGTTACTGGCGTTTGGCCCGTAGTAGCCGTGCCGATAATTGGCAGTAAGCCGGGATGCAGGCGGCAGGCCGGG
>DATFXZ010000617.1:0-6226 GCA_035315305.1 Terriglobia bacterium
GAAAAACCCAGAGCATCAAATTCAAGGGATCGACGCTTAGAGTCTTGCCTGCTTCGCAGCTGAACGTTCCGGAACAATTGGAATTCCACGCGAGCGGTATTCTTGTCGGGGAACCGAATATTGAGCGGATCCGAATTCCTCGACTCACGCCTGTGCTCGATGTGACGCCCTTAGACCTTGCCTCGCTACAGGGATGTTTTCGCTTCTTCCACTGGACACGGATAATGGGAATGATCGAGCCGGGATGTCAGCCGTCCGCCGACAATATCCAAATCCGGCTCGGTTCCAGCGCGCACAAAATACTCGAGTCTGCAACACGGCCGTCAGCGGATGCGCTTTCGGCGGCGGGTTTGCCGGATCTCGCCGCGGTGTTCGAATCTCGTGAATGGCGAGATCTGGCATCTGCGTCGCCGGAACGCGAATTGCCGTTTATCATGCACATGCTGGTGAACGGCAATGACTGCTGGATTCGCGGCCGGATGGATGCAGCTGTCGCCCTTGACCCGGAAAACGGATTGCCGCGAGTCATTGATTATAAATACGCCGTCTGGCGCGAGGGCGCCGAGTCCGACTACGAAGTCCAAATGACGGTATACGCGCTGGCGTTGATGAAGGCGATGGATGCCGATCGTGCCGTTGCGGAGCTCTGGTACTTGAAATCGCCCATGAAGATTGTCCGCCGCATTTACACATTGACTGAAGCCGAACGGGGACTACACGGCCTGCTGTCGAATTATTTGGAGGCGCTAGAAAACAACGAATGGGCAGCTGCCGAACGTACATATTGCGATCGTGTCGAATGCGGATTCCGCAATCGTTGCTGGAGCGCGACGTAAATGCCCCCGTGGATATCAGCAACAATCTTCGCGACACTTGTTGTCGTTTTTCCATACACCCTCATTTTCAGGATCTTGTTGCAACTTCCGAAACCGATGGTTCTCTCACACCGCCGTTGGCCGCTTTACCTGAACATCCTTATTATCGGCGCCATCACGGGCTGGGTGACGGTGTTCATTCACAGCGTCTATTACCGGCGGGGTTTGCTCAATCCTATCGGGGTCCTCATGGAGTTCGTCATCGCCGCGCTTGCGTACGCGTTTGGCCTGGTTCTGATACTGCGGCAATTTGCCGGATTGTATCCGGAGTTTTTCGTCAGCACTGGACGCACGGGCCTTGCGCTTCGAAAGACGGCATATCGAAATGTCACCAAAATCGATGAAGTCGCGCGTGCCTATGGGGAGTCACGCCTTCGCATCGAAACCAGCTATGGTCTTGTAGTGCCGCTGACCCTGCCGACACGCCATGTGGCAAGTCTTTACGAGCGTGTCAAGCCGCCGTTATGATTGAACGAATGGAACACATCATCCGCCAGTACACACTGGAGCCTGGCGCCCTCGAAGCCCAGTACATCGAGGAGTACTTCACGGAGTTCAAGAGCAAGAAGACTGCTGAAGAAATCATTGCGCGCTTAAGAGACCGTGAGCACTTGATCCTGCTGTCAATGGCCGAAGATGACGACGGTGCGTTGATTCCTGTCGCATACAAAATCGGCCATGAGTTGAGAGCGCAGGAAACGGGCATCAAGCTTGCGGAACTGGTTTCTGAACTTCGCGACGTCGTCGAATTTCCGAATCGAAAAATTTTTTATAGCTGGATTGGCGGCACTCGCGTGGAATGGCGCGGCCAAGGCCGATATCGGGCCTTAACGGAACAGCAGGAAGAGTGGGCTCACGCGCAAGGGTTTCAAGAGTTGGTTGTTAAAACCAAGAACAGGTTTTATGGGATGCGTGCCACGTTGGATCATCTGAACTTTGACGTGATCAAGTTCCAGAGACACCTGCGAGACAACCGCGAATCGAAGGTTTATCTGAGTAAGAAAATCGGCGCGGAAGTTCTGAACCAGCACCAGACGACACGATCGGTGGTTCAAGCCGCTTAGCATCTGTAGGGGCGGTCTGTGACCGCCCACAATCTTCGGGCGGTCATAGACCGCCCCTACAGCAAAGGTTTTTCCGCGAAGACGAATTCTCTCACCGGCCGGCCTTCGATGAGGTGTTCTTGAACGATCCGTTCCAGCACGGCCGGCGTGACCGAGTGGTACCAGGTTCCATCGGGATACACAACTGCGATAGGGCCTTGCTGGCAAATGCGGAGGCAATTCGCCTTGGTACGGTATACGGACTGCTCTGCCTTCGTAAGGCCCAATTCCTCAAGTCGCCGCTTCAGATAATCCCACGAAGCGAGGCCCTCTTCCTTTGGGGCGCATGCCGGCTTGGTTTGGTCAGCGCACAAAAATATATGGCGCCGTATGTTCTTGATTTTCAGCTGCTCGACAAGGTTTGCGAGCCTTTCGGCCGAGTCGGGTGTCTGTTCCACGCCCTTTATCTTAGCTGAAGCTGGTGGCCGGCGTGCAGGCGGTATACGGGAGGACCTATGAAACGCCTCTTGTCTGCATTGATGCTGGCAATCTTCAGTGCTTCCTTATCCGTTAGCCAGGTACCGATTGCGCAAACTCCTGCAACTACTGGTCCAATTCAAACAGGGTTTGTGGTGGTCACGCCACAAAATGGAGGTGGCCAAGGATTGAGCGTTTCAGAGACTTTCGGCGCACGCATGAATGGAAGTTTTTTCCAGTCCAGCGTTTTGCCGAGCCCGCTTGTAACACTCACGAATGTCGTCGTAAATGTGGACGCGAATACTGGGACGGACACTGGTGTAGCGATCCTCAACCCGAACGACGCGACGGCTGCAGTTTCGCTGGCTGTTAGCAATGACCGAGGAAATACCGTCACCGCGAGAACCATCAACTTTGCAGGGAGAACACAGCTTGCAAGATTCGTGACAGAGCTCTTTCCCGGCCTTGCAGAATTCTCGCGGCCCTTCACTGGCTTGCTGTTTATCAGCTCAGATACCCCGATCAGTGTTATGGGATTGGCATTCGTTGGTCCGTCCTTTACTTCGCTGCCCGTCGCGACGCAGTTGAATTCGAACGGCACGTTTGTCTTTACAGGTGTATCAACACCAACGTCCCAGACCGGGGCCGCCACAACGGCGATAGTGCCCGGTTTTACAACGCCGATACCGAGCCTTACCGTGCCAATGACGACACCCGGAATGCCAGGAATCACGACCCCGATGCCGTCGCCGGTAACCGGCCTTGTTGTCTCGCAGCCAATTACGGGAGTCTCAACCCCGCTGGTCAATGCTGCTGCTCCCACTATCACTATTGGACAAGTTACGGCCGTTGCTACGACCGGCACCATTTCCGTTTCAGGCTCGCCGCCTATCTCGAATCCATTTCCGCTGCTTGCTGCGAGCGCCATATTGTTGCCTCAGCTTGCGACGGGTGGAGGCTGGGTGACTCAGATCACGATTGCAAACACGTCCACGGTTCCTCAAACGGTTCGCGTCGATTTCTTCAATTCGGCTGGCGCGCCGCTTGTGTTGCCTGTCGGTTCAAGTCTTCCGAGCGTCCTGATACCGGCAGGCGGCGTCGTGACGTTCTCAACAATTTAGCTTCACGGAAGCGGCGGCGGGATGCGGCGCTTCGTCGCTTGTTCGAATGAATAGCCGAGTTCGATGAGGCGCGGCTCGCTGCATGCCATGCCCGTGAAACTGACGCCGAAAGGCCCGGGCTTCGGATCGAAGCCTTCAGGGAAAGGGCCTGCATTCGGCACCAGTGCAAACGGCAGGCTGATGGAAGGGTAGCCGGGCCGTGCGGCAAGCGCGGCACCGCTCGAGCCTGGAAACAGGAGCGCATCCAGTCGGTTCGACTTCATCACCTCATCGATCCCGTGCGTCGCCGACAGTTCGATATCCTTCGCGCGATCGGCTTCGTACCGTGCGCGGTCGGTGTCGACGTCCATCTCGTCGGAAATGTCGAGATTCGATTGTCCGTATTTGATTGCCCCCGCGCGTTCGTGCTTGAGGTTCCATTCGCGAAGTTCCGTCAGTGACTTTACGGGCGCCGTTGGGCCGAGCGTTGCAAGCCATCGATTGAAATCCCGCTTCATCCCATACTTCAAAACGACGGAGCAGTTCGCATCATTGCCTTTTGAGGCGACGGTTCCTGAACAGATACTCCAGCGGCCAAAGTTCTTTTGCGGATCAGGATCGATCATGCTTGGAACGTCGGCCGGATCGGTCACAATCGCGCCCTCCCGCTTCAGGACATCGATGACCTCTTGCATGGCTTTCACGCGTTCCGGCGTTAGGTTTTCATATAGTGACGCCCGCGGAATTCCGATGCGGGCGCCTTTCAGGCCGTCGCGTTTGAGCGAGGGAGTGTAGTCCCGGTTTCTCGGAGGCGTGCAGCGATTGGTTGCGGGATCGTTCGGATCGGGGGACTTACTTTCCAGTACACCGAGCAGGATTGCGGCGTCGGCGACGGTCTTCGCCATAGGTCCAGGAGTATCCTGATCGGCAGTGATTGGAATTACGCCATACCGGCTTATCCGACCGACGGTCGGTTTGATGCCCACGAGCATCATCGCATTCGACGGAGTAAGAATAGAGCCCGAAGTCTCCGTTCCAACGTTCGCCGCCCACAAGTTTGCGGCGGTGCCGATGCCGGAGCTGGAACCGCCGGCGAACAGCACGGCGCGACCATCTGAGGCCTCCCGGAGATCGCGTCGCGGATCGTACGGATTCATTCCATGTCCCGAGATTGCGTTGTAATTTGTGGGCATCGGTGTCGGCGCCCCTGCAACCCAATTAGCGAGCTCAGTCAAACTTGTTTTCGCGATAATGACGGCGCCGGCATCCCGGAGGTTTTTCGTCAACGTCGCTTCGTAAGGTGGGATGAATCCGTCGAAGGCCAGTGCACCGCCGGTTGTCGGCATATCGGTGGTGTGAATGATGTCCTTCAGCGCGATGGGAATCCCGTGCAGCGGACCTCGCAGTTTGCCTTGTGCCCGTTCGCGATCCAATTGCTCGGCTTCCTTAAGAGCATTGGGATTGACTGTGATCGTCGCATGAAGCTTCGACTCATACAGGGCGATGCGCGTGAGGTACTGCTGTACGATCTCGCGAGAGGTGACGCGTTTCTCCCTCATCGCTTTTTGCATTTCGGGGATCGTGGCTTCGACGACGGTGAACGGCTTTCTTTGGGCGTCAACATACGTTAGGAACCACAGGGACGCAAAAGCACAGAGAAGGCCGTATCGTATGGTCATTGCAAATCCGTTGTCTTTCGGGTTTGATCCGCAACGGCCTGAGCGGCGCGCTCTACTGCAGCCGGGTCTCCCAGATAGAAATGCCGGACCGGCGTGAGGTCATCGTGCAACTCATACACGAGTGGAATGCCGGTCGGAATATTCAGATCAATAATCTCATCGTCGGAAATCTTGTCGAGATACTTCACGAGTGCGCGCAAGCTGTTTCCGTGGGAAGCAATTAGCACTCGCTGGCCGGATCGAACGGCCGGCGCGATCGTTTGGGTCCAATATGGGAGCACGCGCTCGACAGTGTCTTTAAGGCACTCGGTCAACGGGGTTTCGGCGGGTTCCAGAGCCTTGTATCGAGGATCGTGATGTGGAGCACGCGGATCGTCGGGAGACAGCGCTGGAGGTCGTATATCGTAACTGCGCCGCCAGATCTTTACCTGCGCTTCGCCGTGCTTTTCGACGGTCTCCAATTTGTTCAAACCTTGCAACGCGCCGTAGTGACGCTCGTTCAACCGCCAGGTTTTATAGACCGGAATCCACATCAAGTCCATCTCGTCCAGGGCGAGCCACAGCGTCCGGATAGCCCGCTTCAGAACGGATGTATAGGCGACGTTGAAGAGATAGCCGTCACTGAGCATTTGCCGTCCCGCGGTTCTGGCTTCCTCAACGCCCTTTGAACTAAGGTCGACGTCCGTCCACCCCGTAAACCGATTTTCCTTGTTCCAGGTACTCTCGCCGTGGCGCAGCAATACAAGTGTCTTCACGGTAACCCAAGCATACGCTAAGAAGCCTAAATTCGGGGACGGTTGCCTGGGGACAAGGGGTCAGACCCTTATGCAACCTAGTCGTTTTTGATTTTGGGATCGAGGGGTCTGACCCCTTGTCCCCAGGCAACCGTCCCTGAATTTAGGCAACCAGCGCCGAATTAGAGACCTGATCTGGCCGGGGCAAGTCATACAAACTCCAACATGGATCCTTTGCGATTCATCCATGCCGCGGACCTCCATCTCGATAGCCCTTTTCGGGGGAGCGTATCCGCTTCCGCTGCGCTGAAAGAGCGG
>DATFXZ010000618.1:0-3929 GCA_035315305.1 Terriglobia bacterium
TCAACACGTTGATTCTTTCTACAGAGATTGAAGGCGAAGCGAAAGATTTGGGTGGACTCTTCGCGTCGGTGGCGCGCGAGATCGGACTCAGCGGCAATCCAATTCAACGGCCCGCTTGTATTCTCGGCGCCGGAGAAACCATTGTCACCGTGCGAGGGCGCGGGGTGGGCGGCCGAAATCAGGAAATGGCGCTCGCCTGCGCGATGGTTATGGCCGCCCGTCCATCTCCTAAGCCGTCATGTTTTGCCAGTATTGCGACGGACGGTACCGATGGCCCCACTGCTGCAGCCGGTGGCCTCGTCGATGAATTTACCTGTGCGCGAGCGGCCCAACTCGACATAACGCCGCTGCAGTTTCTCCTCTCAAACGATTCTTTCAATTTTTTGAAGGCTACTGGGGATCTGATTGTTACCGGTCCGACCCAGACAAATTTGATGGACCTTCAGATTTTATTGGTCGGATGAGGCTCTCTTCCAAAAGACTAGGCTTTAAAATCGTCCACATGACTATAAGGATTTTCGTACTCACGCCCTTCATTGTGCTGCTCGTCAGTGGAGCCGTCTTTGGCGCCTCGGCAACAATGCGGCTCGACTACTATCACACGGGCACAGCGTCCCAGGAGACGTTCAGCGTCGATCGAATCGTGATTGAGCCATTGCCATGGCCGGGAAATCCGAAAAAGAACATCGACGAGACGAATCTCGGCAAATACATGTTCGAAGTCCGGGATCGAGCGACAAACCGTTTGCTCTATTCTCGCGGCTTCGCATCGATCTATGGCGAATGGGAGACAACGGATGAGGCGAAGAACGCCAGTCGTTCGTTCAGCGAATCGCTTCGATTCCCGCAACCGGATAACCCCGTGCAGGTCGTCTTGAAGAAGCGCGATTCCAACAACGCTTTTCGAGAGATATGGTCGACCATCATCGATCCGAAAGACATGTTCGTCGATTCGTCGCGGCCGCCATCCCCCGGACCTCTGATCGAGATTCAGAAGAGGGGCGACTCGCCTGACAAGGTCGATCTGTTGCTTCTCGGCGACGGATACACCAGCGCCGAGCGTTCCAAATTCGAAGCCGACGCGCGCCGTCTGATCGAAATCCTGTTCGCCACTTCGCCATTCAAGGAACGCCGAAACGATTTCAATGTGTGGGGACTCTGTCCGCCGGCAGACGAGTCCGGAGTCTCACGGCCTTCCACGGGTGTGCACCGCCGGTCTCCGTTGGGTGCAAGTTACGACGCTTTCGGTTCGGAGCGGTATATCCTGACTTTTGAGAATCGAGCGTTCCGGGACATTGCGTCCTTTGCGCCGTACGAGTTCGTCGAGATCATCACGAATTCCCGGACATACGGAGGCGGCGGAATCTTCGGCCTGTACAGCACGGTTGCCGCAGACAGCGAGCAGGCGCCGTATGTTTTCGTTCACGAATTCGGTCATCATTTTGCGGGACTTGCGGATGAGTACTACACGTCGCCGGTGGCGTATCTTCCGCCTGCGGTCAAGGTGGAACCTTGGGAGCCGAACGTCACGGCGCTTCTCGATCCGAAAAACCTGAAGTGGAAGGCTGTCGTATCTCCCGGCACACCGCTGCCGACACCCTGGACGAAGGAACCATTTGAAGAGCATTCGCGAGTGTTCGGAGAACGGCGCGCTAAAATCCGCTCCGAAAATCGGCCGGAGTCGGAGATGGAAGCGTTGTTCCGCGACAATCGCGAATTTGAAGTAAGTCTGTTCGCGCGCGAAAAGTACGCGGGCAAGGTGGGCGCGTTCGAGGGCGCGATGTATGAAGCCAAAGGATATTACCGCCCCGAAATTGATTGCATGATGTTCACACGCAGCACGCTGTTTTGTGCCGTGTGCCGCCACTCCATCGAAGTCATCATTGAGCTCTATACGTGAAGGGTTTCCTAATCCTGCGCCCGATCAGGCCCCGCACCCTGCCGCTGGTCAGGGTTCTGGACGGCATTGAGGTATTGCCGGATGCGGTTGTCAGCCATGTTTTGCAGGACTCGGACTTTGGCTCGTTGCCGTAAATTCAGCAGGGGATCGACGTTAGTCAGGAATTTTTCCTGATTCGCCTGAAACTCTGAATCAGCAGCGTCGAGTTCACGGATTAGTCGTTTCAACTCGTCCTCGGAGCCGTTGCGTTGTATAGCCTGGCGCAATTGGCTCAGAGCACGAGTTCGACGCTGGCTGATCTCGAACCGATCTTTCAAAAACTGATCAATAAAGGGCAGGATTTTTGAAAAAACCTCGGGAGTGACGTCGGTGTCCTGTTGAAACTGCCTCACGTAAAAAGCGTATACCGCGTCTTCTGCCACGGAGCGGCGCAGCGCCGCTCGCGGGCGCTCGTTTCCCAGCCTTTGTTGCCTCTGTTGCAAAGGACTTGCGTGAAGATTGGGAAGAGCGGCGAGCAGCATAATGATGGCGACTTTCATCATTTCCGGTAAACTGCCCCTTTCTGACCGGATTCCAGCATCTGACGCAACTGTTCCTGTTCTTCCTCGCCGAGAGAAACAACGTCGTCGAAAAGGGACTTTTCCGGACCGGCTTCGATCACTTCAGCGGCGGGTTCGATCGGAATTGCCGGTTCAACACCGGCGGGTGTGGGCGCCGGAGCGGGGCCATCGATTTTCCAAAGTACAGTAACGGTTGTAATGCCAATCGCCATCAACATGGACAAAGCCCAGGCTACAGCAGGTCGAATTGCCCAGCCCGTCCAGCGCCGCACAGTGGATTCGCGTTGGATCGAACGCGACAACAACTCATCGCGAACCGACGAACGGAATTGAGTCCAGTCGGGTTCGGGAATGTCCGTTTCCATCGAAGTGATTTCGGCATGCACCGTTCGCATCGACTCCCAGGTCCCGCGACACCGAGCACAGCTATCGATATGAGTTTTGTGTGTTGCGGGCAGTTCGGCGCCCTCGATCAGATTGACGAAATCCTCTGCTTTTAAATGCCCAAGCATTTTCTAGTTCCTAACTGCTAGCCTTCCTCAGATTCGGATCTTTTACCAGCTTACGCAGTTTTTCCAGAGCAAAAAACACGCTTGCTTTGATCGTCGAAACGGACCGGCCTGAAATCTTGGCGATCTCTTCATAGCTGAGCTGCTCGTTGATTCGCAGTTCAAGAATGGCCTTTTGCTTCGGAGGCAGTTGCTTCACCAGGCGGCGGAAGTGTTCGCGTTTTTCTCGTTCTTCGAGTTCAGACTGTACGGACGCCCGGATGCTGCCTGTGTACTCGTTTACCTCGACGAACTCCTGCGAGTGTTTCTTCACGTGATTGATGCAGTGATTCATTGCGATTCGATATAACCACGTTTTCAAGCTTGATTCGCGCCGGAACGTTCCCAGGTGTTCGAATGCCTTGATAAAAACTTCCTGCGCCAGGTCCATGGCATCTTCGCGGTTCTCGACGAATCTATAGCAGACCCGATAAATTTGCCGTTCATAGCGGATCATTAGCTCGTCGAAAGCGCTCATGTCGCCCGCAAGATAACGTTCAACCAGTTCAGCGTCCGCGTCTGAGTTGCCCAAGGTCATTGGCATCGATGCAGTTACGGTCCGTTCCATCGTAAGGTTTGGACAGCGATTATTGCCGCCAGGTTTAATATGTCAGTTGGCGCATGTTTCCATGATTCCTGGTGCATGTGTATGAAATTTATGCCCCATGGACCCTGGAGCGTACATCAAGTACAAACTTAGATACTAATGCTTAACTCACAGAAATGGCATGGCTTGAACCGGCTACTTTCGTACCTGCGCCAACATCCTGGGCGCCTGGCCGCCGGGTTTGTTTGTATTGTACTCACGAACTTTTTTCTTCTCGCCACCCCGCGCGTCATGGGTTACGCCGTTGACCGCCTGAACGAGTCCGTCACGCGTGAGAAACTCGCGACCTACGGAGCAATCATTATTGGACTCGC
>DATFXZ010000619.1:0-4495 GCA_035315305.1 Terriglobia bacterium
GCTGTATTGGAGGATCTTGCAAACCTGACCGGAGGCCGTGCGTTCTTTCCGCCATCTGTTTACGACCTGGAAAGCATATGCGCACAGATCGGCGTCGATCTGAAGAATCAATATGTGCTCGGGTACCGTTCGCTAAATCACGCGAATGACGGTAAGTGGCGAAAAGTTCAAGTCCGGATCAACAGGCCGAAAGGCATGCCCCGCCTGAGTGTTCGAGCGAAGAGTGGATATTACGCATCCGCGCTCGCAAAGATCATCAAATAGGAGGAAGTGAAGTGTTTCGCTGGTCGCTTGCATTGATACTGCTGGCTGCCGTGACGGTCTCCCGTGCTCAGAAGGTCGACGATCTCGACTACAAGTTAGGCGTCAATGTCGAACTGGTGCAGTTGCCTGTGTCGGTGCTTGACAAAAACGGTTTTCCGGTTCGCGGCCTTCAGCGGGAACATTTCGTTGTCTACGAAGACAAAGTGCTTCAGGACATATCGCTCTTTAAACAGGAAGATATCCCGCTAAGCGTCGGTCTTGTCATCGACGGTAGCGGCAGCATGTCTGACAAGCGTGACAGGCTCAACATAGCCGCCATGACTTTCGTCCGAGAAAGTAATCCAGAAGACGAGACTTCTGTTGTGAGTTTTGGGGATGATGTCAATCTCGAGCAGGACTTCACCAAGAATACACACAAACTGAGCCGGGCGCTCGATGGAATCCCTTCCAACGGAAACACGTCCCTGTATGACGCTGTCTTCCTCGCGGCAAAGCACCTCCAGGAAGCAGCGTTTCACGAGAAGAAGGTGTTGCTCGTTGTGAGTGATGGTGAGGATAACCACAGCAAATACAAACTCAAGGAAGTCCTCACGGCTATCAAGGAATCGAAAATCATTTTGTACACAATCGGTTTGTTGAGTCCTGACCCAAGCGGAATGTACACAGATACCGGCAAGAAAGTGTTGAAGCAACTTGCGGAAGTCACGGGAGGGGCTTCGTTCTTTCCCAAGAACATCAACGATGCCGAGGAAGTTTGCCGGCGGATCGCTCGAGATCTACGGAATCAGTACACGATAGGTTACAGGCCCTCCAACGATAAGCTCGATGGCTCCTGGCGCAAAGTCCTTGTCCAGGTGAGCCCCCCGAAATCGGTGGCGAAAGTCAAAGTCCGCACGAAACAAGGTTATTACGCGCCCGTGGCTAAGGAGTCCGCGGAGATAACGCAAAGACAAAGGTTGAAGTAGCGTTCCGATCCGAGTCACTCGTGCAACAGGCGACACGCCCAGGTGAGTTATTTCTTCTTTGGAGTGAATCGCTCGTAAGTGGCCTCTTCCGGTTTACAGTCCCACTTCTCGATTTTTCCACCGGGAAGGCGGAGGTAGTTGAAGGTGACAGTCAACGGCTGGACAAAATAGACGGGATCCTCATGTGTGACGACGATCTGCATTCTGTCGCCATTTGGGATGAAACGTTCGACGGTGCGCATCTGGTCGGATTGATACAATCCTGGGACTCCGAGCGTGTCCAGCACTCCGGCACGTTGACCTGCGGTTTGCACGATCAACGTCTCACCCTCGTACTGTCCTACCGATCTGCCTAAGTGCGGATAATTGCGCACGGCGTACGGCGCATCTTTTGGGGCGAGTCCGTTTTTGAGCGGCACCTGCCTATGTACATCCATGAACTCATAATTAACATCGACATATTCCCTATGTTGCCTGACCTCGATCGGCGGCGACGGCGTGTGCATGATCCGGGTAATACTGGCAGGTTTACATTGGAAGTCGGGATCGTCCTTTTGAAAATCGTAAGCAGCGCGCTTCATTTCTCCCAAAGGTGTCAGTTCCAGCTTTCCAATCTCCGCTCTCAATAAGATCCAGACGCCGTCCAATTCTGTCCGTTTGCCCTCGGCGTAGGCTGCCGCCGAAATGAGAATCAGCAACACAACGATGAGCGCATTCTTCATCGTGTATTCTCCTCACAGCCTGTCTTCCCTTTCGCGATACCGTCGCGGAATGCCGCAAAGCCGCAGTCTTTGAGAATCGTGCCATCAGGTAGAGTGGCCGTTCTGAAATATCCAAGGTTGGGAAGCCGTTTGCTCGGACTGACACTGACGGTCACCATGTCCCCTACGTGAATTTTGCTGACGGGGACACTCCGCCGGAGCAATGCATTCTTGTCGGACCACTCCACATAAAATTCCGTGACGCCGCCACCTGGCTTCGAAACCTCGAGTGTGATCTGTGAATGCGGATTCCGGATTTCCACTTCCTTGACCTTGCCGACAACATCGACTGCCTTGGTCTGATCAAAATTTGCGGCGACGGAGTGGTGCGCAAGTCCTGCCAGACAGCTCAACAATATCCAACCCGCTCCTATCGCGGCGGCCGCGAACTTAGAATGCATGAATTCCTCCGGGAGATTTGGAGTTGTCGCGACCTAGTATAGTCGCCGCCCAGCACTGGTGCCAGTTCGGATATGCGTCAGGTAAAAAATTGCAGTCCATCGTTTTCGATCTCCATCCGTCTATTTGCCAATGAGGAGTGTGTTTGTTATGCGTAAAATTTGGGGTTTTACATTTGTTGCACTGGTTAGTCTCAGCTTGGCGTCGCCATTAAGCGCCGCCCCGCAATTCGGTCGACAGCGTGATCGGAGTCGAGGAGAGGGCCAGGTATGCATCTACAAAGATATTCAGTATCAAGGCGTGGAACAGTGCTTCAACGCCGGTGACAGCATTGCGACTCTGCAAAGCCTAAATCATCAACCTTCTTCCATCCGTATTACCGGCCGCGCCAGCGTAACAGTGTATGACGATACAAATTTCCGTGGCCACTCGACGGTGTTCACGTCGAGCGTTCCCGATTTGGGACAGGTCCGGCTCGAGAGCAAGTCATGGAATGACCGTATTGCGTCCCTGCAAGTGAATGCCGGTTACGGATCCAACGGACCGTACGGAAACAACGGACCGTACGGAAACGCTCCCGTATATGATGGAGGGCAGTCAAGCCGGTATCCGAATCAGCAATACAACGAAGGAGTCTGCGTCTATGATCGTCCGAATTATCAAGGGCGATCGCAGTGCTGGAATGGAAGTGAATCGCTGAGTGATCTCGGACGGCAGGGTGGCTGGAGCGACAGAATTTCATCCATTCGTGTGTTCGGTCGAACGTCGGCGGTCGTCTATCGAGACACGGGATTCCGCGGAATGAGTTTTGTCGTCGATCGAGATATTCCTGATCTCGCCCGGATTTCCGGACCGGGATCCCGGAATTGGGATCACCAGATCTCTTCAATGCAGATCGAAAACGGACGCGGTAACGGACGAGGCCGTGGTCGCGACCGTGGATATCGAGATACGGACCGTGACAGCCCCTGGTGGCGCTAAATTAAAAGTCGATTAGCATGCGCTGGAGGCACCTTTTACTCACGCCTCCAGCGCTGTTTTGTTTGTAGCGTTAATACTCGGTTAGAAAGCTAATTCGACGACTTGCCGCCTAACTCTGTATACGCCAGCTTGACGTTGTTCTTTAAACGATTCGCGTCGGCTGCCGCATAGCCCTTGTACTTTTCGGGCATCTTCCATGCAGCGGCGATGTCATCAATGCTCTTGCCTGCGTTCTTCGCCGTTCGCACGTCGTTCAGAAATTCGCGATTGAAGGCGATGTACTCCTTCAGATCGGCCATAGTCATTTGAGTGCTGTGGCCGGTGATGATCGTTTCGACACTCTTGAGAGTGTCGTATCCCTTCTGAAGCGAGTCCGCGATCAGCGCGGCACTACCGCCGTTATTCGCATCAAGAAGCGGAAGGTTCTTACCGGAAAAGATATCGCCGGCGTGTACGGTTCGTAATGCGGGGAACACCACCCACGCATCGCCGTTCGTGTGGCCGCGGCCGAAGTAGTACAAGTCGACTTCGTCAGGACCGTTGAAGAGTTTCATCTTGTCCTTAAAAGTTCGTTTCGGCAGACCGCGGCCGTTGTTTTCCTGGAAGATCGTCTTTTCCGGAACCTTCTGATCCGCAGCCGTACTATTCGGGATCATTTTTGCCATATTGGTTTTCGTATTTTCCTGGACGATGATGTCGACGGTCGCAGGAAACTCGACATTGCCGCTCACGTGATCGCCGTGCGTGTGCGTGTTGATGAGCGTGGTGATGGGCTTGTTCGTCAGCGTTTTGATCTTTTCGAGAATCGGCTGACCCCAACCGGGGTTCTTTGCATCGACAACGACCACACCGTTTGTCGTGATAAACACAGCCGTGTTTCCGCCGCCGCCTTTCAGGACGTACAAATTCTCTTTGAGTTTTTCGACTTCAACAACTTTAGGTGCTTGCTGCGCGCCGGCCTGAGGCGCAGCTCCCTGTCGTGCGATTACGACCATCGACAGCAGACCGAGACCGAGCAGCACGCCTAGAACAATGCTTCTTCTCATACTGTCCTCCATTTGGGTGGGGTGATTATAGCTGGCAGCTGAAGCCGGCGACTACAATTTGTATGAAATCTTCGGCTAT
>DATFXZ010000620.1:0-5981 GCA_035315305.1 Terriglobia bacterium
ATTCTGGATCAATGACCCGCTTACAGACAATGATGCCGGCCCGTTCGGTGGGATGCGCCAAACAGGCCATTCACGTGAATTGGGCGAGGAGGGGCTCGACGAGTTTCGCGAAACGAAGCACGTGCACCTGGATTACAAACAGGAAATCAAACCTTATTGGTACCCGTATTCGAAGTATAACGGGGTGTAGCGAGGCCTATAAGGATTGCGAAAAATTGGAGTCGTTGGAGTCATGCGTTATTCCCCTCCTTGCGGCGATGCAAGGAGGGGATTACGCCTGTCGGAAAGATCGGCATTAATTTATGAAGGCAAAAACGGAAGTCAAAACTTACAAGAACTTCATCAATAACCAATGGACAGCGTCGAAAAAGACTCGGGATGTTGTGAATCCCTTCAACGGAGAAACTATCAGCGTTGTCGCCGAGGCCAGCAAGAAGGACGTTGATGATGCAGTAACTGCCGCCCGCCAGGCATTTGACCGCGGTCCCTGGCGCGAGTCCACGGCACAGCAGCGCGGGCGCATTCTGTTCGCAATGGCCGAGCTGGTACGCAAGCATTCGTCGATGCTTGCCACACTTGAAACGCTCAATTGTGGAAAGCCGATCGTCGAAAGCGAATTCGATATGAACGATACGGCCAGCTGCTTCGAGTACTATGGCGGCCTCGCGACGAAGATTCACGGCGAAACGCTTCCGGTGCCCGACAACGCTATCAACATGACGCTGCGCGAACCGGTCGGCGTCGCCGGATTGATCGTCCCGTGGAATTATCCGCTGATGCTTGCGGCATGGAAGCTGGGACCGGCCCTAGCGGCCGGGTGCACCGTTGTTCTAAAGCCGGCGGAACAGACGCCGCTCACAACGCTCGAATTTGCCCGGCTCGTACATGAAAACATTCCGGACCTGCCCCCTGGTGTGCTCAACGTGGTCACAGGAGACGGTCCGACAGCCGGTCGCGCAATTGTCGAATCGATGAAGGTCGACAAGGTCGCGTTCACGGGTGGCACGGAAACCGGTCGCGCAGTTTTGAAGGGCGTCGCCGATTCCAATCTCAAGAAGGTATCGCTTGAACTCGGCGGTAAGTCACCGAACATTTTCTTCTCCGACGCGGACATCGAGACAGCAACCGACGGCGCTCTCTTCGGCATTTTTATCAACCAGGGCGAAGTGTGCTCGGCCGGATCACGCATTCTCGTTCAACAGGATTTGGCCAAAAAACTCATCAGCCGAATGAAGGAAACGCTGCCGAGAATCCGTCTCGGCGACCCGATGAGCCGCGATACGAAAATGGGACCTCTCGTGAGCAAAGAGCACCTCAAAAAAGTCGAGGAGTACATTGAGATTGGCCGAAAAGAAGCCAAATTGATTGCGGGCGGCCGACGGCCTTCAGCGAAAGAACTGAAGAACGGATATTTTGTCGAGCCTACGATGTTCGAATCCGACAACAAGGCTCGAATCGCGCGGGACGAAATCTTCGGCCCCGTTGTAACCTGCATTCCATTCAAGAACGAAGATGATGCGCTCGAGATCGCCAACGATACACGGTACGGATTAGCGGCGGCCGTCTGGTCTCGCGACATCTTCCGCTGCTTGCGCATGGTGAAAGCCTTGCGGGCTGGAATCGTTTGGGTAAACACGATGCAGCCGTGCTACGTCGAAGCGCCGTGGGGCGGATACAAGCAAAGTGGTCATGGCCGCGAACTCAGCTTGCACGGCGTCGAAGAGTTCTTGGAAACGAAGCAAGTACACATCAATCTGAGCGAACGACCCATCGGATGGTATTAAAGAAACCTGCGCCTCAATTCGTTGTTCTGGGCGGCGCGGGCGCTATTGGCCGAGTCGTCGTTCGCGATCTGTATGAATCGAGCTCGAAGAATCAGGTTCTAATTGCGGATTTCGAGGAACACAGAGCTCGCGATATCGCAAGTAGGTATCGGAGCAAGCGAGTGTCCCACGCGTTCGCAGATGCACGCTATCCCCGACAGCTGGCATCTGTGCTTCGCGGTGCCTGGGTTGTGATCAATTGCACCCGTCATCAATTCAACTTGAACGTGATGGAGGCGGCGCTGCGAGCTCGCATTCATTATCTCGACCTGGGGGGATTATTCATCTGGACGCGGCGCCAGTTGCGCCTGCATCGGCTGTTCGTCGACGCAGGGTTAACAGCAATCTTGGGTATGGGTTGCTCACCCGGACTCACCAACGTCATGGCTGCGGCTGCGGCAGCCAGGCTCGACCGAGTCGAATCGATTCGGATTCGGGTTGGGGGGATTGATTTCAATTCCGATAACGGAAATTTCGCGTTTCCATATTCTGCTCAGACCATTGTCGAGGAACTCACACTTCCATCATGGAAATGGAGCCGCGGCAAGTTTGTTCAAACGGAACCGCGCAGCGGCTGGGAGCGCGTCGATTTCGGCCGGCCGGTCGGACAGGTTTGGACGGTCATGACGCGTCATAGCGAAATTGCGACGCTGCCGCTTCGGTTTAAGAAACGAGGACTTCGCTACGTCGATTTCAAAGTTGGTTTCGATCGCAGGTTCGTGCGAGAAGTCGTAAAGCGGCTACGCAACGGTTGGAGCATTCGAGATTTTGAGGCACTATCGGTGTCTCGTTCCGCTCCTGATGATTACGAGGTCTCGCGTGTGATTGTCGGAAATGAGAAGAAGCAAATTGTTCTGGACTGTCACGCTCGATCAAATCCGGCGTGGCAGGCGAACGCCGGCGATATCGATACCGCTTGTCCCGCTTCGATCGTCGCCCAGATGATTGCCGCCCGGACAATTACACAGTGTGGCGTATGGGCGCCTGAAGATGTCGTCCCTGCGGAGTTGCTTTTCAGACAACTCCGTAGCCGTGGAATAACAGTCCAGTAGAAATATCACATTCGACAACAGCCAACGACAGTTACATTGCGTTATGCGACTGGAGGAGAATTGGCCGGCTATTCAGGCACACCGTTGTCAGCAAAATTGGGGATCAAAGCAGAGTATGAAATCCATCTGGTGGGAGCTCCCGATGACTATTTGAAACTCGTCGAGCCGATGCCGGAGGATGTGAAGATCACACCACGCCTGTCCAAGAATACCGACCTTGTCCATATCTTCACCTCACGCAAAACCGACCTTGCGAAGACACTGCATTCTTGTCGCGGCAAGCTGAAGCCAACGGCAATGGTATGGGTATCCTGGCCGAAGAAGGCGTCGAAGGTACCAACCGACATCACTGAAGACACAGTTCGCGAAGTTGCGCTGCCGCTCGGTTTCGTCGACATCAAGGTATGCGCTGTCACAGAAGTGTGGTCTGGCCTGAAGCTGGTTATACGCAAGGAACTGCGTTCGTAGGCGTCGGCTAAAGCCGACGCCTGATAATGGCTCACGAATTGCACGGCCATTATGTATGGCAAAGGGACAGGAAACTGTTGTTATCACCGGCGCCTCGGCGGGAGTCGGGCGTGCAACAGCACGCGAGTTTGCAAAACACGACGCATGTGTCGCACTGCTCTCGCGCGGTGAGGCCGGTCTGGAAGGGGCGCGAGCCGAGGTGGAAGCCCTGGGTGGGCGCGCGCTGATCTTGCAAGTCGACGTCGCCAATCCGGAGCAGATTGAGAAGGCCGCCGCGACCGTCGAACAAGAATTCGGACCAATCGATGTCTGGATCAACAATGCGATGGTTTCTGTTTTTTCTCCGTTCAAGGAGATGACCTCCGATGAGTTCCGGCGCGTAACCGAGGTTACGTACCTCGGTGTCGTATACGGGACCATGGCCGCACTACGCTACATGATTCCGAGAAACCGTGGCACGATTGTTCAAGTCGGCTCAGCGCTCGCATATCGGAGTATTCCACTACAGTCCGCCTATTGCGGCGCGAAGCACGCTATTCGCGGTTTTACCGACTCGCTTCGTTCCGAATTGCTGCACGACAAGATCAACGTACATCTCACGATGGTCCAGCTGCCGGCGCTGAATACACCACAATTCGAATGGGTTAAGAGCCGTTTGCCTCGCCGGCCACAGCCCGTCCCTCCGATCTTTCAGCCCGACGTTGCCGCCCGCGGTATTTACTGGGCCGCGCACCACCGTCGTCGCGAATTAAATATCGGCTTTTCGTCTGTGAAAGCGATCATCGGGACCAAGATTTTTCCAGGCCTTCTCGATTGCTTCCTCGCGCGGCATGGCTACGACGCGCAGCAGACGGACGAACCTGCCGATCACAATCGTCCCAACAACCTCTGGATGCCGCTTCCGAAAGATTTCGGCGCGCATGGCCGATTCGACGATCGGGCACACCCTTGGAGCATGCAACTCTTAGCCACAACCCATCGTGGCTGGCTGGCGTCCGCGGGTATAGCAATTGCGGTAGGCGGCGCGTGTCTCGTGTATAAAATGGTGCGATGGAATTCGATGCGGTCGTTGTCGGATCTGGACCGAACGGCTTAGCAGCGGCTGTTGAAATTGCCCGGGCGGGCCATTCCGTTTGCGTCGTGGAATCACGCGACACGATCGGCGGTGGAGCGCGAACGGCAGAACTGACGGCACCAGGTTTTCTTCACGATGTGTGTTCGGCTGTCCATCCGCTGGGGGCCGCTTCACCTTTCTTCCGGAGTCTGCCCCTAGCCCAACATGGGGTCGAGTGGATCCACTCGCCTGCCTGTCTGGCCCATCCGTTCGATCAGGGATCATCAGCGGTCCTGTATAAATCTATCGAAAATACATCCGCAACGCTCGGCTTAGATGGCGCCCCGTATGAAAAACTGTTTTCTGTTCTTGCGCAAAACTCTGAAGAGCTAGTCCAGGATATCCTCGCTCCTCCAATACACTTGCCACGGCATCCGATTCGCTTAATGCGCTTCGGCATTCATGGGATTCAATCTGCGCAGCGATTCTCCAACCGCCGTTTTCACGCTAGCCGTGCGCGCGGTCTATTCGTCGGCATTGCGGCGCATTCGAACATGCCGCTGGATGCGTCTCCCACCGCTGCGTTTGGACTCCTTCTAGGAATGCTTGGACACGTCGCTGGCTGGCCGATTGTAAAAGGGGGCTCACAGAAATTATCCGACGCGCTCGCCTCATACTTCACATCACTTGGCGGAAAGATCATCACCGGAACGCACGTGAATTCCTTGCGTCAACTTCCGACCTCGAAGGCCATCATTTTCGATCTCACGCCGCGGCAGGTCCTGAAACTCACATTCGACCAATTACCGCCGAGCTACAGGTGGGAATTACAAAAATATCGATATGGGCCTGCTGTATTCAAAATCGATTGGGCGCTGAGCTCGCCAATTCCTTGGAAATCGCGCGACTGTCTTAAAGCAGCGACTCTACATCTCGGTGGCTCCGCTGAAGAAATTGTCGCGGCCGAAAGCGAGGTTGCCAAGGGACGATGCCCCGAACGCCCGTTTATTATCCTCGCGCAACCGAGCTTGTTCGACGAGACTCGCGCTCCCGCGGGACAGCATACGGCGTGGGGTTATTGTCATGTGCCGAGCAATTCGAAGATTGACATGACCGAACGCATCGAGGCGCAAATCGAACGATTCGCACCCGGATTCCGCGATTGCATTTTGCATCGGCATACCATGACGGCGCCCGACTTCGAAAAGTACAATCCGAATTACGTCGGCGGCGACATCGGCGGAGGCGTTCAAGACCTCGTGCAGATCGTTGGGAGGCCATCCCTTCGAGTGACGCCGTATGCCATGCCGGCCAAAGGGATGTTCATCTGTTCCTCATCGACACCACCGGGCGGAGGAGTTCACGGAATGTGCGGCTACCATGCGGCCCGTGCCGCGTTATCCACGATTCTGTATAATCGCGCAAGCCGATAACATTGGAGATGTCTATGAAACGCATCCAGGTGTTCGCGTTCTTTGCGCTTTTGTGCCTCGCCATCCCGATCGTTGCGCAGATGCCGCAAGAGAAGGTGGACCTCGACGCGATATACAAAATCAAAGATGAAGGCCTGAACCGGTCCCAGGT
>DATFXZ010000621.1:0-2726 GCA_035315305.1 Terriglobia bacterium
ACTGTTTCACGGAATTCGGCGCACGCCGGTCGGAGTTCCCTTCGCGCAGGACGGGATTAACGGCGCTTCCCTTCACCTTGTCGTAGCGCGCCCGGATTTTCTTTTGTTCGTCATCTGCGGGATCGTCGGGATAATTCGGCAGGGCGTAGCCTTTTTTCTGAAGCTCTGCAATTGCGGCCTTCAGTTGCGGGATCGAAGCGCTGATATTCGGCAGTTTGATGATGTTAGCCTCCGGCTTTTTCGCGAGCTCACCGAGTTCCGCCAGCGAATCCGGAATCCTTTGCTCGTTTTTCAGTTGGGCGGAAAAAGCCGCGATAATCCTGCCCGCGAGCGAAATGTCGCGCGTCTGGACAGTCACATCGCACGCACCCGCAAAAGCCTGAATGATAGGAAGCAAAGAGTAGGTCGCCAGCGCCGGCGCCTCGTCCGTATACGTATAAATAATGTCTGGTCTGTTGTTCGCCATTACCCGTCCGTTCTCCGTTACTCAAATTGACGCAATAGGATATCCCGGACAGGCACATCGGCTTTGCACAAATTCAAAATCATGTGTGAGCGACTCATGACACACGATCGAGCAGTATCCGCAGCATTCCATCCGGATCATCGACGTGCACCCAGTGTCCGGCGTGCAGGACGTCGACGGTGACTCGCTCGGTTGATGCTGCAATACGCGCTGCTCGCTCGCGATCGGCCGACGAGTAGGCATCTGAGCGATCGCCGATCACAAGGTGCACGTTAGTCACACCCGGCGGACGTTCCACAACTGGCCAAAGATCGCGCGCGAAATAGTCGAGAATCAAGGCTCGGATTTCTCCCAGATCGGGTACGAAGCGCACATAATCACCCTCCATCTCGACCGATTGCGCGAGCCACTGCGCAACCGAGCGCTTCATGCCGCCCGCGACCAGCGCGTCGACGAAATCCGATTTAGATGCCACGGCACTTGGCAGGGCCTTGATCTTCTCAATAACGGCCAGCGCGCTATCCTCTCCAAGGAGCGGTTCACGAGTGCCGGGGACACTATCAATCACGACCACGTGGTCCAGTGACGCGATCGCGCCAATTCGAGCGGCCTCCAGCGCGACCTTCCCGCCGAAGCTGTGGCCGACGATCGCATGAAGCGGCGGAGTGGCCCTTGACAACATATTCACGACGTCTCGCGCCGCTGCTTCAAGTGAAGGGCTGGGTGTTCCCTTAGGTGATCGGCCGTGCCCGCGCATGTCAACCAGCCAGGCGGTCCATTGCGGCCGCGCTTCAACGAAGCGCTTCGCGATCGTGCGCAGATTGCCTCCCCTGCCGAGGATACCGTGCAGGAATGCAATAGTCCGCTCGCTGCGGGGACCGTCGATGCGATCAAATGCTAATTCGATACTCATACAGGAATATCTGAATAGAATAACAACGCGGAGGATCTATGAAATCCTACTTGACCGGAATCGTGATGGTCTCTGCCCTCGTTGCCGCTGCGATCGCCGACGCATACGCGCTGCAGGGATCGTCCGTCAGAGATTTTGACGCCGAGATCCGAACTGCTATGCAGTCGGCCAAGACAGCCGCCGACGTCGAGTTCCTTGGCACGCTCAGCCGGCTTTGCCTTTTGCCTCAGAGCAGCACGGAAGACACTAGCGACAACGTGCCCGCATTCGTCGCGAAACCTTCCAGCGCTCCGGCTCGCGAGACCTGGTACGCGGATCCCGCTCGCGTGTTCGACAATCTCTACTTTGTCGGAGGCAAAGTTCACTCGGCCTGGGCTTTGACCACGAGTGATGGGATTATCCTGATCGACACCATCTTCCCCTACAACTCCGAAGAACTGATCGTAGGAGGAATGCGAAAGCTAGGCCTCGATCCGAAGAACATCAAGTATGTCCTGATCTCGCACGCTCACGCCGACCATATCGGTGGCGCCGAGATGCTCCAAAGTCGATACGGGGCACACGTAGTGATGGGCGCCGCGGATTGGGATGTCGTTGCGAAGTATCCTAACCGGTATAAAACGATGGCCCCGAAGCGCGACATCGTCGGAACAGACGGTATGAAGATTACACTCGGCGAGACGGCAGTAACAATTTGGGCCACACCTGGTCACACGCCGGGCACGCTGTCGTACACGTTTACAGTGTTCGATCGCGGCAGGCCAGTCCATGTGGCGTATTCAGGCGGGACCGCTTTCAATTTTCCGAACCGAACGCCGGATCCCGGTATTCGAAACTTTCAGACGTATATCGACTCGCAGAAGCACATGGCCGCACAGGCTGCGGCAACCGGTGCAACCGTGATTCTCTCCAACCACTCGGAATTCGATAACGCGTATAACAAAAATCGCATGCTCGCCGGACGTGGAAACGGTCCCCATCCGTACGAACTCGGGACCGATTGGGTCCAACGTTATTTTCAGGTCATGCAGAATTGTGCTCGGGCAGCGCAGATCGGTCTCGAAAGGGACTTGGTTAGACCAGCGAAGTAGCAGATTTCAGCGTTATAGAAATGTAGGTTACTTCGTTACACACCGATGATATCGGTGAGTTCCTTCACTGCAGCTGCGGACTTGTGCAGTGCGGTCCGCTCTTCCAAAGTCAGACTGATCTCGATAACCTGTTCGACGCCCTTCTCACCCAATTTCACCGGCACACCCACGTACAAGCCGTTGATCCCGTATTCACCTTCGAGGTAGGCAGCGCACGGTAAAATCTTTTTCCTGTCATTCAAGATCGCATCCACCA
>DATFXZ010000622.1:0-5403 GCA_035315305.1 Terriglobia bacterium
CCGCCGCTCATCACTCGGTACGGCGGCATAATGCCAGGCACTGTCACAATGCGCTCGTCGGCTTTCGCTGCGTACTTATTACTCTCGGGTACAGGGTGTCGACGCGCTTCTGGTGTTTCGAAGAGAAGATCACCATCCAGGCTGTACACCTTTAACCATGGACTATCACCTTCGCCGGTCTCTTCATATGGCGCAATGGAGCCGTCGGGCCGTTGAGCCAACATATCGGATGCCCAATCGAAATCGACGTGAAGGCGCTCGTCGAGGAGGTGCGAAGAATTGTCCTGAATGAAGGTGTACACCGCCCCCGCATAGACGCCCAACACCAGGAGCATTACTGCGATGTACCAAAGCGTCAGCCGAACGCGGACGCTACGCGGCTGAATGCGAATCACGGCTCTCCTTCACGCAGCATGAAACCGACGCCCCGGATCGTGTGAATCAATTTGACTGGTTGATCGAGGTCGACTTTCCGGCGAAGCCTTGCGATATGGACGTCAATGACGTTGTTCAGCGGCGTGCCTCGGGTTGTTTCTTTCCAAACTTCGCGCGCTAGTGTATCACGCAATACCACTTGACCTTGATGTCGAAGCAGGTATTCAAGAAGCTCGAATTCACGCGTCGTTAGTTCTACGGACCGTCCTCCGCGTAGTACTTTTCGCGTAACCAGATCCATATCCAGATCGCCCACGCTGAGGCGAAGAGTCTCCGCTGTGCGGCCGCGCCTCAATAGCGCTCGAATTCGCGCCACGAGCTCCGCAAATGCGAATGGTTTGACGAGATAATCATCTGCTCCGCTGTTCAGCCCTGCGACCCGATCTTCCAAACTGTCGCGCGCCGTCAACAACAGGACCGGCGTGTTGACGCCGTGTTTTCGGATACTGGTGAGAATTTGAAGGCCATCGCGACCGGGCAGCATGACGTCAAGCAGAATGACATCGAATTGTTCTGTGTTGATCCGGAAGAACGCGTCTTCGCCGGTATGGGCAACAACGGTCTCGTAGCGTTCATCTTCGAGGCCTTCCTTTAGCGCGTTCGCGACCTTGAGTTCGTCTTCGACAACGAGGATCCTCATTTACATTTCTAGCCGCGGCTCAATTACCTCAAAAATTCACCACGGCGGTGCGCACTCGTGACGGTTCGGACGTGTCGGTCCACGCAACGACAATGTCATTTCCGGAGACGACCATCTTCGGAAACCCTCCTGAAGCCACGCCCGCTGCTTTAGACACATCAATCGGAGCTGCACCAGCTCCACTGGGGTCGAACCGCCGTATGTGGAGCTTAGGACCCTGGCCAGTCCGCTCGATCCAACTCACAACGGCATCACCAGAGGCCAGACTCAGCACTTCCGTTCGCCCAGCGGGATTGCCCGCATCGACGCGAATCTTTTTACCGAAACTCTTTCCGGTATCCACCGACATCATTAGATTTACTTGCGGCTTATCGCCGGGAGCCGTAAACCACGCAACGGCGACATTCTTTCCGTTGGAAGAAACCGCAGGACCATTAATCGGACAGCCGTCGATTTCCCAGCCGTCCTTGGTCAAAGCCTCCGGCGCGGACCACTTGCCATTGACGTACCGCGCGACCGAAATGTCGCGGATCTCCTTGTCGGAGCGGTCGCGATAGGCTGCGATGAGTCCATCCGGAGTCCGGGCCATAGACGTCTTGCAGCACTCACACGCCCGATTGTCAATCTGCATCTCCGGGCCAAGGCTCCCATTTGCCGCAATGGTCGTGTACATCAGTGCCATGTTGCCCTCTTCCTCACTCGGCATATTGCGCCCGTCGAGCCAAATGGCAGCAAGCTTGCCATCCGCGGTCGGCAGCCAAGAGAGGAATCCGTGCTGGCGCTTTTTGCCGTCTCGGTGCGGCACGATGGGTTTACCCCAGGTAGCGCCGGCGTCCTTCGAGAAAGCGAGGTTGATGTCGTAAGCCTCCGAACGCGGTCCGCCTGTGGCGACTAACCAGTTCGCAGCCATGGTTCCGTCCGCCAAGACGGAAAGCGCCGGAAAATCGGCCGGACTAACAAACCAATTTGTGCCAGTCGCGATCGTCTTTGGGGCAGACCAGCCTTGCTGGCCTCGAATTGAAAAACGAAGCGCGTAGCCTTTAGGCGAAAGCGGTTCCAGCCAGTTCAAGTAGACGCGTCCGTCAGGACCCGTGGTGAGATTCGGCCCTTCGCTCCCAGCGGCGGCGGGCGATTGGAGATCAGTCACTGTGGGTGCAGGGGCTGCCGAAAGCGCAGCCAACATCGCGAACATTGCGATCAGACCGATGGATTTGTTCATGGGTTAGGAGTTTATGCGCGCCCAATTGGCGCCATCAAGAGGATATAGAGCTCTGACGAAGAATTCAGAAACTCTTCAGAGACGCAGGAGGGTCGGGGCATTGACACATAGTCACAATCCTGTGATATCGTGCCGAAGCGTGAAAAACTGCTCCTCATCATAGACTTCGCGCGATCTTAGGCAATCAGAGGTCTTCACATGTCAGGCGCTCCTGCCATCATTCAATGGATGCAAAACAGTGATATCGGAACCGGGATTCGAGAGTCGATCTGGCTTTTTCCAATCGTTGAAGCAACTCACGTCCTGGCCTTGGCATTTTCGGTTGGTGTTCTAGTGTGGTTCGATCTTCGCCTGATGGGTTGGGGAATGAAGCATCAACCCATTTCCCAGGTGCACAAGCAAATGATGCCGCTGGCATTCGTCGGCTTTGTCGTCATGTTCATAACCGGCGTTCTTCTCTTCTGGTCCGAGGCTGAGAAATGCTATCTCAGCGGATTCTTTCGAGCGAAGGTCGTTTTCCTGGTGCTGGCCGGCCTGAACGCCGGATTCTTCGAGCTGTCGACGAAGAAGACGATTGAAGATTGGGACAAATATCCGATACCGCCGGTGAAAGCGCGCATGGCCGGTCTGGTATCCATCATTTCGTGGACGGCCGTGATCATCGCGGGACGAGCCACGGCCTACAACTTGTTCTAAAGGGATACAGGAGTAATGCATTATCTTTTACCTTTTTTTAAATGGTGCGACTCCACCTGGCTGGGCGAAACGATCCGTAGTTCGCGTATCTATTTCCCAGTTATCGAGACCTTCCATCTATTGGCCCTCACAGTCCTGTTTGGCGCAGTGATCGTCCTTAACCTGCGTCTCTGCCGGCTCATCATGAAGCACCAACCGGTTCAGCAGCTTGCGAAGGACTTATCGCCCTGGGCGTTGTGGAGCCTGGTGGTGATCCTGGTATCGGGAGTCTTGCTGTTTCTTTCGGAAGCCATGAAGTGCTATGCGAGCAAGCCGTTCCAGGTCAAGATGATGTTTTTATTTGCGGCCCTCATTTTTCACTTCTCGATTCATTGGAAGGTTACACGGGCCGATCGAGACCCCGGAATCCTTTCGGGCGTGTTCGTCGGAGGAGTCAATTTTTTGCTGTGGTTCGGTGTGGGCCTCGGCGGTCGCGCTATAGGTTTCCTATGATTCGGGTTCCATTATTTACGATCTCCAGAGAATAAGGTACAGTGTCGTGCGAATTGGTCTGATCGTTTACTCCGTGGTGCGCCAAATCGCATAGCACGAACACGAACGTTCTCAGGAAAATTCAATCAACAAATAGGATAGGAGAAGACTTAAATGAGTGAAGTTCTAACTGGTAAACAGTTCAAGGCACAACTGCGAGAAGGACGTCCGAAGTTCGGGTTGTTCGTGAACTCGCATAGCCCGACCGTCGCAGAACAATTGGCGCACAGCGGTTATGACTGGCTGTTGGTCGACACACAACATGGCCCGATGGGTTATGAAACGCTGTCGGGAATGCTCGCCGGGATCGAGAATGGCGGCGCGATCTCGCTGGTACGTGTCGGAGGCAATACCGATCGGCCTGGCATCCAACAAGCTTTGGACATGGGCGCGAATGGAATCCTCTGCCCTTACGTTAATAACGCGGACGAAGCCCGGCAGTACGTGACATGTTGCCGCTATCCTACCGCGGGTACACGATCCGTTTATTTCCCGCAGCGCAGCATGAATAAGAGAGGCTTGCTCGGATATGCCGGCGAGTGGAACGATAACGTCATCTGCGCCATGCAGGTTGAAACCGCGGATTGCATCAAGAATATCGATGAAATTGCACAGGTGCCCGGACTCGACATCCTTTTCCTGGGTCAAAACGATCTTTGCATGTCGATGGGTTTATACGAAAAGTATAAGTTCCCTGATATGTACACTTCGCCTGAGCTGAATGATGCAACACAGAAGTTGGTCAATGCCGCCAGGAAGAACAATCTCATTCTCGGCATTTTCTTGTTCGGATCTGCCCGCGTTGGCGAATTTCTCGACAAAGGGTTCGTGTTCCACAGCCTCGGAAACGATCTCCATCATATGCTCACGCAAACAGGCGCATATGTGAACGAACTGGAGAAGATCGCGAAAGAAAAAAGCAAAATGGGTTGGTCCCGGCGTTCCACGTCTCTGTTCTAGGAATCGGAAATTCGGGTCAGACGTAATTCAGGGACGGTTGCCTAAATTACCTAAATTCAATTGAGGGCTCTTGAAGAATTTAGGTAATTTAGGCAACCGTCCCCGAATTACGTCTGACCCCGATTTCCAGGAAGAAGCACCATGTCCGTAATCGTCTCCAGAAAAGAACAAATGGACCTCATCGTCGCGGTCCTTTGCGGGTTGGGCGCGAACGAAGAAGAGGCTTACATTCAGGCTGACGTTTGGACCGAGGCCGACCTGAGAGGAATTCACTCTCATGGGATTCAGCGGTTGCCAGTCATGGCGACTCGCATCCAAAAAGGATTACTCAAGGTCAACGTCAAACCCGAACGCACCTGGACAACCGACTCGGTGCTCAATGTGGACGGTAAGGACGGGTTTGGTACGGCGATATCAGAAACTTCCCTTAGAGAGTTGACGCCAGCCGCACGAAAACATGGCGTGGCGGTATTGACAGTTCGGAATGCTGCACACATTGGAATGGTAGGCTATTATGCCGAGCGTCGAGCGCAGGAAGGACTCGTCTGCATTGCCTTCACAACCACTGAGGTCCTTGTTCATCCATTTGGCGGCGCCGAAGCTTTGGTAGGAACAAATCCCATCGCGGTTGGAATTCCAGGGAATCCTCGACCATTCTTGTTGGATATGGCTACGTCCGTCAGCGCGATGGGCAGAATCATTGCGTTCAAACACCGGGGAGAAAAGATTCCAGAGGGATGGGCGATCGACAAAGACGGTAATCCCACGACCGATCCTGAAGCCGCATTACACGGATCTTTATCCCCTGCAGGGGGACCAAAGGGCTACGGGCTTGGTATCACCATCGGGATGCTAGCCGGCCTGCTACCCGGAATGCCGACCGGCAGAGAGGTTCTTGGTACGTTGGATACGGAATATCGGT
>DATFXZ010000623.1:0-4292 GCA_035315305.1 Terriglobia bacterium
GAGTTTTGGATGGTTCGGCAGGGTGACTTTGATGCTACGCCAGTCATCTTGGTTGTCGCTGTCGGATTGGTAACCGAGGAGATACATGTTTTGCATGTCTTCTCCGACTCGAGCAAAAGCCGATGCGACTCCTCCCGCATCTTTGACTTTGAAAGGGATTCCTCCGGTCAACACGGAGATTTTCTCAAGGCGTTGAGAAAGGCGCTGATCTTTCAGGGCGCTTCCGTAGAGGACGGTATAGATCGGCACTCCAGTGCGCTGAACGGATTTTACGGACGCCTCGAGGGAGAGAACGCTTGAATTATCATCGCCGTCGGTGAAGAGCAGGATGGCTTTCTTGCCGCCATCCTTGGAAATCTGCCGCGATAGTTGCGCGACAGAATCGAACAGCGCTGTCTGTCCTGCCGCACGTGCTTTGAAGATAGCCTTGAGAGTAGTATTGCGATCCGTCGAAAAATTGCTAAGTCTGTTCAAGCCGTTGGCAAAGGTGAAAAGGCCGACATTGTCTTCCGGTTTAACTGCATCCAACAGCCGTGCAACGGCATTCTTTACACGCGGCAAATCGGCAGCCATGCTGCCGGTTGTATCCACGAGCAGCGCGATTGTCATGGCCGAAGATTGAGGTTCAAATACACGAATCTGCTGCAGACGGTTATCTTCCAGCACATGGAAGTCGTCCGAATGAAGGTTCGTCATGGCCCGGCCGCGGCTGTCGGAAACGGTCGCGTACACTTCGATCATGCGGACATCCACTTTGAACGTCTGAGACCACGAGATGTCCGCGCAGAGCATAAAGAAAAGGAAGAGTCGAATTCTCATCAGTTTCTGTCAAGAACAGGAATCAGTGGAACCAGGTCAATCGACCGCATCGCTTCAATAGCCGACTGCCAGTCGGTGTTATGACTCATCTTCACTTGCAACGAGAATTGCTGAAGCAGCGGTTCTGCCAGCAACGCCAAACCTTGTACAGGCAAACCTAAACGGTCTGCGGCATCGGCAGCATACAGCAGTATGTCGCTCAAGCGTTCAGCGAGCGGATCCACAAACATAAGATTCTCGTACTCCTCATAAGGTGCCAGCCTGGTGAAGTGCGGCTGTGCGCATCCATCGATTCCGGGGTGCGTACCGCCGAAATAATCAACCTGGTGAGGCGGCACCACCATCGTCTCGTGTGCGATCGCGTCAGTCAGTATGCTCTGTGCCCGCTTACTGACCGGAGAAGTGGACAAGGCGTCCGCGAGGAAGAAAAAATCTGCGTTGCTGAGTTGGTTCAGCGCACCGTTAACATCGGACTCCCCTAAAGCTTGAAGAAGATCAAAGCGTCTGCGCAGCCCCAGTAAGCCGATCGTCACACGCCCCAGCTCCTTTCGCATTTCGGGATCGAATGCTGACCGCACTACAAATTCACGTCCCAGCCGAAGCTTTAGAGCCGCCAGGTGGATGCTCCGTTCAGACACCCGGTTCCAGGGCACGCTTCGTATAGCCGCGAGTCCGGCTGTTACGACAGCGTCCTCTCTCTGGCTGGTGATGATCGAGTCGGCCGCTTCCAGTTTCGTTTTCGCCACGTATCCAACGGCAGAGGGCATTTGCGCGAACCCGCCGGTCAGATAGTTTCCTGTCGACCCTGGGTCTGTTGCCGGCCGGGTTTCCAGCCAATACTGTCTTCTGTAGCGGTCGTAAAACGTATGGCGTCGCACAAAATATCGGTCGCCTCCGATCGCCAGATCTTGTGGAGAGAAGTAAAACGCATATATCCACCCAACCAGGGTTGTCTTGATGAACGGATTCAATTCTTCGATCAGTTTCGCCGCGAGTTTGGGTATTTCCTTTGATGGCTGCTGCATTGAAAATTGCTTTTTGAGTTTGCCGAGGGTCCGCTCTATTTCTGCGCGGCTTTCCGCACTGATTTCTCGCCGGAGCTTGTACGACGACGTGACGTCGGAATCATCTGTGACCTCTAAGAGTTTTGAAGCATTCAATTCGATTTCAGTGTAGGCGGCGGCTTCAGCCGCCGCGTCGCGGCCAAAGGCGGCAGCTGCAGAAACCTGTGCGAGAGATTGAGCTGCGCGATGCATTCTAAGCAAAGTGTCCAGGGAGCTGATGTGCTGCAGCCGAAACACTTCCTTCATGCGGTTTTTATTTCTCACAGAGAAATCGATCGAGTGAAGCGTGCCGTCGACCCAAAATTCTTGAGGGGACGCATCCCCCGAGAACGCGTGCACTAGAAACAGATCCGCATCTTCCTCCGGCCGCCTGCCCGCTGCTCTGAGTATGTTTTCTGCTGATTCGAAGGCAGCCTGCGTAACGTCGACACTCGTCTTCGCGCCTGCAAACTTCGCGGACACGAACGAAAACAGCTGCGCACATTTTTCGTCCGGCAATTTGCCGGTTTCCTTTAACAAGACGATCAGCTGGATGAGGGAATGAAACTCTCCCAAAACCGTATTCATCTCCGCTTCACCGACTTTCTCGATGCGTTCGGCTGCTCTGGCAAACGTCGTCACATCATCAGAATTCAATGACGAAATCGCCGCGAAGTAGGGAAAGATCGCGCGATATTTCGCATACATCCGGGACAGCGTAAGCGCCATCGCCTCGTCCATAGGTTGTTTTCGGTGAGCGTCGATTTTTGCAACGGCAAGAAACTTTTCAACCGGACTCACTTTTCGACGGGTGATCTCATTCTTTTGATCCAGCATGCTCAAGAGGATTTCGTCTTCAGCATCGGGAGAACTCGCGTGACCAATCCGTTTCGTCAATTTCTGAGCCTCGGCCAGCGTCTGAGAGCCTCCGTTCGCGATGGTCCACACGCGCCCGCTACCGGGAAAACGGACGTTTCCGTCCTGGTCCAAGGGCAGTTCTCGGGCCATCCTCGGAAATGTGCCTTCCCGCCGAAAGAAAAAATTTCTTTGCAGGCTCGTCGCATCGTCGAAAGGAAATACTTTGTAGAAAGCCGAGAGGCGCTGCGGGGTGCGTGTGAAGAAGCGTTGGTGGTCCTGCGGAAGAACAGCAAGAGAGTGGTAGTACGCGAGCAGCTTACCGTTATCTTTTCGGATCAGGTTTTCGATAAATTGCGGGGCACGGTCTGGACTCACTTCCACGAGCTCGTTCCATGCACTCGCGGCTTGATCTCCGCCAGGTAAAACTACTCGCCCAGCTTCGATAACAATACTCGATCCATAAAAGGACAGCTGTTGAGATTGCTTCAAGAGGTCATCGGGATTGATGGAGCTGACAAGAGCGCGCCGCGTTTCGTCATTCATGCCTGCCAGGCCCATATAGAGGCGTGTTACTTGAGGGTTCTCCAGCATTTCTTCAAGCAAGCTTCGCCGTGGCTGTGGCTGCCTGAGGATTGCGCTGAACCAAAACGGTTCGTCGAAGATCACAGAGGCAGGTTCATCGAGGATTGTGAATGTAACTGTTTGCCCGGCTTCGAGCTGTCTTTTGATGGAAAGTTCGTCGACGTCCAGAGCCGAAGCAAACGTCTGACGAACTGCAGCATCTTCGTCCGTGCCGATTTCGATCAGAACATTGCTTTTCGTTCGGACAATTCGCCAGCCAAGCAGATTCAGGACTTTCTGCCCGTGGTCAAAGCCCTGGTTCGTTCGGATATCAATCGAGATCTCCGTTCCGTCATGGTTCTCACGACCGAGAGTTTTAAGAGACTGAATGGTTTGCTGGTAGAGCCGAATACGATGCTTGAATTTCTCCCGATCCAGTGGCGCAGTCCCTTGAAGAACGGCTCGGGCATACTCGGCAACAAAGCGCAACGGAGGGACGGTCGGATCGATTTCAACCGCTTCAGCCATCCCGCGAATTCCGCCGGGTACGACAATGGTCGATCCACCTGCAACGGAGGCCTTCGCCGAAGGCAGATACATAGAACCGAAGCGAGTCAGCTTTTCTGAGAGCCGGTCCGCTACTTCTCGTTCACCATCACGCAACGCTACGATAAGTCCACGTTCGAGCACCGACTGTATTTCCCCTATCGGTCTGCCAACGCGTTCCATCGAAGCCGCCCAGCGTTCATATGCCTCTCCACCGCGCTTTCCAAAAACATCACTGACGCTGGCCAGACGCCGTAACACCGCTTCGTCTCCCGGAAAGAGTTCCGACGCCTCACGGACGGTGTCGCGCCACTCGAGGATGCGATCTTCTTCCTCCAACAGATCAATCTTCGTCAACTGGAACTGCAGCGAGTTTTCGTCGTCGTGCACTCCATTGGTGTTCAACTCGATGCCGCGCGTTGCCAGCGGAAACCAAAATAGACCGAGAAGAACAGCATGCAGTTT
>DATFXZ010000624.1:0-6339 GCA_035315305.1 Terriglobia bacterium
TTGCGCTTCAACATAGTCGATCTTCGAAACCGGAATCACGTGCACGTTGGCACCGTCGCGAATCGCAACACGCTCCAGGTGCGCACCCGGCGCGCGGGCGGCCGCCGCAACTTCGGTTGCCGGAAACGGCTGCCTGGAATCGAGCCGTCCACGCGCGCGAATCAATGCTTTCCTGAGCCGATCTGGAGTGAATGGCTTCAGCAGGTAATCAACCGCATGCACCTCAAACGCCCGCAGCGCATATTTGTCGTAAGCGGTCACAAAAATAACGCTCACTTCTCTGCCAACGAGTTCGAGCACTTCGAAACCATCAAGGCGTGGCATCTGGATGTCCAATAGCAATAGATCGGGCTTGAGGTCGGTTACGGCCTTCACCGCCTCGAATCCATTCGCACACTCAGCGACAATCTCGACGTCTTCAACGTCCACGAGATACTCGCGCACGATCTTGCGAGCCAGTTCTTCGTCGTCAACGATGGCAACTCTCATGTCCGTAATTCGCGATCGCAAGGCAGCTGCAGCTCGACCCGGAATCGGCCGGCATTCTGGTTCACATCCATCCTGGCGTCGCCATCATAGAGATTAGCTAGCCGCATCTTCACATTCTTCAATCCCACACCGGCGCCATTTTTGGTGGCGGCTTCATCCTCAACGGGATTTTCAACGACAATTCTGACCCCGGCGCCGTTGCGTTCCGCTTGAAGACTAACGACGCCACCGTCGATCGTCGGAGCCACGCCATGAGTAATCGCATTCTCAACCAGCGGCTGCATGATCAAGGGAGGGACGAGACACGCTTCGCACTCCGGATCGATGTCCCGTTGAATCTTCAGCCGCGCGCCAAGTCTGACTCGTTCGATATCAAGGTAGCACTCCGCAAGTCTCATCTCTTCAACCAAAGGAATCCGTTCCTTGGAACCGAGCTTTAAAGAGCCTCGAAGAAAATCCGCAAGTAACACACACATGCGACGCGCGCCCGCAGGATCCGCCATCACGAGAGCGCTGATCGAGTTCAAACTATTAAACAGGAAATGGGGATCGATCTGGGCCCGCAATGCT
Source organism: Terriglobia bacterium (assembly GCA_035315305.1). Taxonomy (GTDB): domain Bacteria; phylum Acidobacteriota; class Terriglobia; order 20CM-2-55-15; family 20CM-2-55-15; genus 20CM-2-55-15. Next base: position 1,060 of record DATFXZ010000624.1, read on the forward strand.
TTCAACTCCGCTTCACGCGCGAGCACTTGCAGCTCGAGGGCCTTGCTCTCGGCTTTCCGCGACACTTCGAAAGTAATCAGCAGATAGTTGAACGCGACAGCAATCACAAACAGAACGACACCGGAGATAAACAGCATCGGCATCTGCGTGACATAGCGCGATGCGATACCGGAAATATTAAAGGTGGAACCGATTATCGATGCCCAAACCCAGCCGATGGCAACCCAAGCCGCAGCGGATACGACCGCGGCTGTAGCGTGGCTTCCGATCAACCGAACAGTTTCGCTCTCGAAGCGCTGGCCCGGCGGAGCGATGCGAAGCGGAACGGCTCGGCACAAATACCAGGATGCTTGGCAAATGAACGAATAGACCAGACACATCGGAAAAACGATCGCCGCCGCTTCTCTCCAACCGATGGTGCCGCCACGCGTAAGCACTTGCGTCAAGAGAGTGGCAATCGGCAACCAGGCCGTGACGTACAAAAGCGTCCGAGTTCGATTGGCCAATATAGGATGCACGTTAGTTCGTTACTTCTATGCCGCCCATAATAACGGAGCCACGAATCACAAAACGCTTGGACTCTTGCTTCGGCGGTTGTGTCGAGTCGTCGTAGCCGCCTAGAATCGGATCGACTTGACTCACGACGGTCCAATCGGGCGGCACCCTCACCTCGATTCCACCCCACATCGCAAAGACCTCCAATACCGGCTCATGCGGGGCGGTGATTGCAGCAGCACGCAAATCGATTTCGCATCTGCCCATCACGGCAGTCGCGCTGCCGCCTCGGAAGTCCTGACAATTATTCCGCCGTTCGACACTGCCCAAGATAGCCATTGCCGAAAGGATAGAGTTTGAGGAAGTCGCAACTCGAGGCTCCGTCGGCTCGTCCGTGGTCTCGGAAGCTGCGCGGCTTTCTGAAGGACCAGGCGGGGTTGGATTCTCCGAGAACTCTTGCACAGTGCGGCGGGTAAGCGCCGATCTCCATAGCATTAACGCCCCAATACCGATCAGAACCACCGGCCAGAGGTCACGGAAGGCGACACGTAGTATGCCGAGATTGCCAAGTAAGAAAAGCCCGCCAACTACAACCCAGAAAATACCGCCGCTCTGAGCATAATCTTCTCCGCATTCAATAATTTTGAATAGCCCCGCTGCAATGAGAATGACCGGCCAAAAGCGGATGATCCGGTCGACATCGAGAATGCCCATGTTGCCGAGCAAGAACACCGCGCCAACGGTAACGAACACCAACCCAGAGAACAGATGCTTACCTGGACTATGCGGGCGATACCGTTTCCGCTCCAAGCGCCGCTCCAAATGGTCCAACTTCCTTCCCAACCTCTTTTCGAATCTCTCTCTCTTCCTTTCCCATCGATCCGGATCCACTACATCCTCCTACGCGTACTGTACGCGGGCGGCTTTAGCCGGCGCTATTTCGTTTCGGCGAATCCCCGCCCCCTACCGGCAAACGGCGGCGCTCAACCGATTGAAGTACAATGGGCCCATGAAGGACAAAATTCAAAAATCCGACCAAGAGTGGAAAGACGTACTCACGCCCGAGCAGTACGAAGTCTGCCGAATGAAAGGAACGGAGCGGCCGTTTACCGGCGAGTACTATAAGACAAAAGACCCGGGTATATACAAATGCGCAGCATGTGGAAATGAACTGTTCGATTCGAATACGAAATATGATTCCGGTACCGGTTGGCCCAGCTTCTACACACCACTTAATGACGAAAGCGTCGAGACTGAAGAAGACGCAAGCTATGGCATGTCCCGGACTGAGGTCGTTTGCAGCAAGTGCGGCGCTCACCTCGGACATGTATTTCCCGATGGGCCCCGTCCGACCGGCCTGCGCTACTGCATCAATTCTGTCTCCTTGAAGTTGGATAAGAAGTGATGAACCACAGAAACACAAAAACACAGAGATCCCGCTTTTCTCTGTGTCTTTGTGTCTCTGTGGTTCATAACGGCTCTCACCTCTTGCTATCCAGCAATTCATAAATCCGCGTTACAGCAATCAGAGGAACACCAGGACTATTGATTGTCGGGAAATGTTCCTTGTGCTTCGTCAAATCAGCCCGCTTAGCGGCCTCCTCAGCAGAAACACCTTGTTGCTTCAGACGCGAGACCTCGGTCCACACGTCACGGAGGTAGGCCTGGAAGTAATCGATTTTGGCTCTGTCCGTGAACGCTTCTCCATGACCGGGAAGGACCGTCGCGAAATCGAGTTTCTTCAGCTCTTCCAGTGTCGTGACCCATTCATTCACGAATGCATCGCTCATATTCGAGAGCGCTGATGTCAGCATGTCTCCGGTTATCACGATTCGTTCTTTCGGCAGAAACACAACAACGTCACCCGCAGTGTGGGCACGCCCTAGGAACCGGAGTTGGATCTCGCGATCGCCGCGATACAGCGTCATGTTGGTACGGAGCGTGACATTTGGCGGTGTTGGCTTCAGCTCAGCCTGCGAGGCGGCGTTGTTTTCAGCAGCCTGCAGCTGTGCTTGAAGCATCGCCTTGCGAGATGGATCTGATTCCATCGCGATACGTTGCTTCAAATTTTCGATCTGTCCCGGTAGCTGTGTGACGTAACCCTTGTACAGAGGCATTTGCAGCGATTTACCGCCGAGTAGCATCTCGCGCGTGAATTCGTGACCAATGATGGAGACATCTTTGTCGAAAATTTGATTGCCGTGCGCGTGGTCGTAGTGGAAGTGGGTGTTGATGACCGTACGCACGGGTTTATTGGTGATCGTCTTGATCTCATTAATGAGGACCCATGCCGCCGCAGGCGAAACGTGATCGTCCACAACGATCACATCATCATCGTTCACAATCACCGATGAATTGCCTACGACTGTGAGAGTGCCGGTTCCGATAGCGTGATAAACACCGTCCGCGACTTTATTGAATCGGAACGCGTTTCCGGTATGCGCGGTACCGGCAGGTTGCCGCTGTGACTGAATACCGGCAACTCCGACCGTAATTAGTAGCGCAATGCACGCTGCGGCCATCGTCAAACGAGCCATGGATCCTCCTTGCGTTCTGTCAGGGCTTCGCGGCGAATGGCCCGACTTCCGGCTTCGCCTGGGTATTGGCAAGCGGACCGAGCTCGGCGGTCGCGCCTCGCGTGATTGCGGCCAGTTCGCTTCCGGCCTGGAAGCAGGTGAAGTCCGGACGATCGCGCCAGGACAGAGGCCCGCATAACCGGACACCTGCTTTCAGAGCGGAGTCGTGGACGATGTTAATCGCCCGCTCATAATCGGGCGTGCCCTGCCTGTACCCACTGAAATTGCCGAGATCTCCGCTGGCCGCGAAGATTGCTGTTACGCCGGGAACCTTTGCGATTTCGTCGGCGTTTTTCAGCCCTTCGAGCGTTTCGATCATCAGGACCAACACAACGTTGTCGTTGATCGTGTTCCGATAGCCGCCCGGTACGTTGCCCCACATTGCCGCATCGAACGCCTGGCCGCCGCCGTTGCTGCGCCTGCCAAGCGGCGGGAAGTACGTCCAGTTACGAGCTTCGATCGCCTCCTCAAGAGTGTCCACGGTCGGCACCACGACAACCAGAGCACCGGCATCGAGAGCATGCTGAATCTCTCGCTCGTCCGTGTAAGCGACACGCACACCCGGCACAGCTTTTGCTGTCGGGCATGTGCGCCACATACGCGACACGGCCTGCCAATCATGCTGATCATGTTGCATCTCAGTCCAGATGAAGTCGTATCCCGCGTTGGCCATATTGCAGTAGATGGCGGGATCTGTGGCACTAAACAGGGTGCCGCCCGTCACCTTGCCACCCTGCATCATCTTGAGTTTCACGGGATTCCAAATTTTTGACCCCTCGGGTGCATTAAATGCCGGACCGTACTTCCATGTAGCCGCATCGAACGGCCCCTGATTCACCGCGCCCGGAGGGGCCACTTGACGGGAATTGCTGTCTTTGCCCGCAGGCGCCGCAAGCGGGAATTGTGTTGAGCCCGGAGCGGCATTGTTCAGATACGGATCGGCCGTGGGTGTCCCTTGTGGCGGCCGCGTTTGACCCTGAAAACCAAACGCCACAAAACCCAACACTACGGATAGAACCAGCAGCGAAAGCAATTGCCTCATATTCACTCTCCCAACAGTTGTCTATGCCGCGTGAGAATATACGGGCAAGTCCGAACCTGTCACGCTTTCTTTAAGCCATCGATAAAGTCGCGAAATGGCGGTAATCCCCTCCTCACGAGGAGGGGACTGCGCGGGTCAGAAAGATGGCGTGCACATTTTTCATCTGCTGCCGGATGTCGACCGATAACTGTAGGGCTGCTCGCGTCCTGTCCTTTTCGCGATAGCCCAGGCGCCGCGCAAGCGCCTTGAACTCTTCGGACGTTTCGCCGGGAAGCAGCAGGTCACTTGCGTCGCCACGCACGATGCGAAGTGCATCTATCAGGTTGCGTAAAAACAGGTAAGCCGGGTGCAATGCTTCATATTCCGAGGCTTCAATAATCTTCAGCCGATATAGCTCATCGAGGGCTTGCAGAGTATTCGGCAACCGCAGTTCAGGGTGATCCTTCCCATAGAGCAGTTGCAGGTACTGCACGGCGTATTCGATGTCGATGATGCCTCCAGCACTGTACTTCACGTTTATCTCACCCGCTTTTACGAGTTCGCGCACCTGCCGACGTCGAAGGTGCAACGCGTTCGCCCGATCCCACGGAGCATCGCTGTACGTGAACGTGTCACGGTACGCTTCAACTCGATGGCCCAATTCCTCTTTGCCGGCAACCCATCTCAACTTGATGAGCGCTTGCCTTTCAAACGGCAAAGCTTGACCGGCCGAACTGTAGTACCGCCTGAACTCGTCGAAGGAAACCGACCACGAGCCGGCGTCGCCATGGGGACGTAGCCTGAGATCAATTTGAAAGATGCCTTTATCGCGCGCTTCAATGCAGTCGACCACACGCCGTGCGAGCGATTCGAAATTTGAACCGGAGCCGCTTCCGACATCCTCGTGTATAAAAAGCAACTCCAGATCGGACGCGTAGCCCATCTCGCGTCCACCGAATTTGCCGAGTCCGCAGACCGTGAAAGCTCCGTGCGTGGGGCCGTCTATATGTTCTGAACACATGTTGACGGCTTCGTCGATCACCACTTCCGCCAGATCCGTGAGCGTTTGGGAGAAGTTAATCAATGTGGCGCGTGGATCCAGCAGATGTTGTGCATCAATAAGGAACAGCTGGTCGTCTTTGAATCGGTTAAGAGCAATTTTCTTATCATCAAACGTAGCGGCAGCAC
>DATFXZ010000625.1:0-3448 GCA_035315305.1 Terriglobia bacterium
CTGCCAGCCACTTACCGACCTGCTATGATCGTTCTTTCATGATCGCGCTCAATCATGTCTCGAAGGTATTCGATGGGAAGCGGAAGGCTGTTGCTCTTGACGATATCCAGCTCGAGATTACAAAAGGCGAGGTCGTGTCCATCGTGGGGCCGTCGGGATCCGGGAAATCTACTCTACTCAATCTCATTGGCGGCTTGGACCGGCCCTCAACAGGGCAGATTCGAATCGACGCCGAAAATCTCGCGGACCTTTCGGACGATGATCTGACCCGGGTTCGGCGCGATAAGATCGGCTTCGTTTTCCAATTTTTCAATCTTCTTCCCACGCTGAATTGTCTGGAGAACGTGGCGCTGCCGCTGCATCTCCGCAAGTGGCCGAGAAAGAAAATCGAAGACCGTGCGAAGGAGCTTCTCGAACTGGTGCAACTCGGGCATCGCATCGACCATCTTCCGGATGAACTCTCGGGAGGCGAGCGCCAGCGAGTTGCGATTGCTCGAGCGCTTTCCGTTTATCCGCCCATACTGCTGGCCGATGAACCGACCGGCAATCTTGACACCCACACCGGTCAGGAGATTTTGAAACTCATCGATGACCTCCACGAGCGTCTTGGCTCGACCATTCTGGTCGTCACTCATGACGTTGAAGTAGCGAATCGGTCCTCGCGCACTGTGTCTCTGCGTGACGGTCGTATCGTCGAGGATCAGCACCGATGATGTTGTTGCGCCTTCTGAGCTGGCCATATCTGCGCCGCCACCTGCTGCGATGGATATTGACGCTGGCCGGGATTGTGCTCGGTGTCGCGGTATTCGTCGCGATGCACACCGCGAACCGATCCATCTTTCACGCCTTCGACACGACAGTCGATCAAATTGCCGGTTCGACGCAGCTGCAGGTGTCCGCAGGTGAATTCGGCTTCGATGAGTCAATACTCGAACGCGTGCAGGCCGTACCCGCGGTCGGAGTTGCGGTACCTGTGATTGAAGCAACAGTCGAAACGAAAATTCTCGGCCAAGGCAGCATGCTTATCCTGGGAATCGACATGACCGGCGACCGCAGCCTGCGAGACTACGAACTGAAAGATGCGGACGACGCCATCATCGATGATCCACTTGTCTTTCTCGCGCAGCCCGACTCTCTGATGGTGACCAAGGAATTCGCCGAACGCAACAAGTTGGAAGTGAACAGCAAAATTCCGCTGCTCACGATCAACGGCGAAAAAGAATTCACAGTTCGCGGCGTTATGAGTTCTGCCGGAATGGCGCAGGCGTTTGGCGGGAATCTCGCCGTGATGGACATCTATGCGGCACAGCAAGAATTGGGGCGGGGCCGGCGGTTCGACCGGATCGATATTCGTTCGAAAGACGACGTCACCTTGGAACAGTGTCAGGCCGCAATAAAAGCCGCTCTCGGCCCGACATTCGAGGTGGAAGCACCATCGGCCCGAGGCCGGCACTTCGAAGGATTGTTGCGGAGCTATTCCGCGGCGATGTCGATCTCCAGCCTGTTCGCGCTGATTGTAGGCATGTTCATCATTTACAACTCCTTCGCCATCGCGGTAACTCACCGTCGAGCCGAAATCGGCATCCTGCGCGCGCTCGGCGCTACGCGAAGCCAGATCCAACGTTTATTTTTTCTGGAAAGTATCAGTGCAGGTTTGGTGGGTTCAGCTATCGGGGCAGGCGTAGGAATTCTCATGGCGTCGGCGATCACCTCCTATATGAGTACTGTCCTGGAACAAACGACAGGCTTTGCTCAGCGGGTGAACGAGCTCGTCCTTGATCCAACGCTGATCGTAGCGGGGATCGCTATCGGCATCGTGACCAGCGTCTTCGCGGCATGGATTCCAGCGCGCAGCGCGTCGCGCATCGATCCGGTGCAAGCCTTACAGAAAGGAAAATACCAGGTCCTTTCAGCCGGGGAAAATCGGAGGCGCCGATGGATGGCGCTGATCGTATGTCTGGTTTCGATTGGCTGTCTTTTCCTCTCGTATTCGAAACCATTTTTCTATGCAGGTTACGTTCTGATGATCGCTGCGGGTCTGCTCCTCGCTCCAGCCTTAACGCTGGTGTTGTCCAAAACATTGCGGCCGATCTTGAAGCGCCTCCTCCCAGCGGAGGGTACTCTCGCTGCGGACAGCCTGGTTCAGGCCCCACGCCGCACATCGGCCACAGTGTCCGCGTTAATGTTGTCACTGGCTATGGTCGTCGGCTTTGGCGGTTTCGCACATTCGTTCTACACCGCCGTGGATGAGTGGATGGACAACGCGCTCAATCCCGATTTCTTCGTTTCCGCAAGCGCCAATCTGGTGGCACGGACAATCACTTTTCCTGCCGAGATGAGCCCGGTGATTCAAAACGTTCCTGGTGTGGATCAGGTGCAGCTCGTACGCAATGCCCGCGTATTGTTTAGAAATGTCCCGGTGATGGTTATAGCCGTCGAAACCGAAAAACTTGCGAGGACTGTTCACCGAACGCCCGTCGCAGGAACCACGGCAGAGATGAACCGGCTGACCGCGGCCGGCCAGGGCCTGGTCATTTCCGATACGTTTGCCGAGATACACAGGATGCGGATGGGAAATATGGTCGAACTGCCAAGTCCATCGGGAGTGCTCAGGCTCCCCATCGTTGGAATTGTGCGCGACTTTTCGGACATGCAGGGTTCCGTGTTCATCGATCGATCCGTTTATACGAAGTGGTGGAAGGACGATACGGCGAACGTAGCGCGCGTGTACGTGAAAAATGGAGAGGACGTTGGAACCGTTCGACAGCGGGTGATTGATGCGCTCGCCGGGCATCGCCGATTGTTGGTGCTCACGAATCGGGAAGTGCGTGAATGGATCACTAAACTGCTCGACCAATGGTTCGCCTTGACCTACGACCAAATCGCCGTCGCGATTCTCGTGGCTGTGCTGGGAATCGTGAACACATTAACAGTATCCATCACCGACAGGCGCCGAGAATTAGGAGTAATGCAGGCCGTTGGGGGGCTGCGAAATCAAATCCGGCGGACGATCTGGATCGAGGCTGTGAGCATTGGCGTAATCGGGCTCGTGCTCGGCACCGGTCTCGGAGCCATTAACCTCTATTACAGTCTCGGAATGGTGAAACGCGACTTGGGCGGTTTGGACTTGGCCTACATCTTCCCCGTGGCGTTCGTATTCGTCATGGTTCCGACCATTTTGGCGGCAGCATTTGTTGCGGCAATCGGACCTGCAGAATCGGTAATCCGCGGCTCGCTTGTGGAGGCGCTGGAATATGAGTAAATGTTGCGCTATAGCTTTCGCGGTCCTGTGGATATTCCGCCAGCAGGACCCTCGCCAGATCGTCGAAGAGGCTCAACGACGCACCACGTCGCAATCGCAGCGCTACGAGGGAACGCTTCAGGTCGTCGACGCGAAGAACAAGATCACAGAAAAGCGCTGGCAATACGAGCGCCTCGGCTCATACGG
>DATFXZ010000626.1:0-5525 GCA_035315305.1 Terriglobia bacterium
AAAACGCATCATACAATGGCCATGATGCCAGGTCGGCGTATATTGAAGGAGTTCCCCCGGAACCGGTCCAATCGCTCCCAGCATGATGGCCCAATTGAGCATCTCCGTGTTACCGGTTTCGTCCAACTGTTCGGGTTGTAAACCGAGCACGGCATCGACGTTTCCGACCTCGAGCTGCGAAATCATCCATCGGTCGAATTCAAATTCCGGTGCCGGGTATTTAATGGTTCCAGGGTAATGTGACATTCCTCCGCTTGCGATAATTGCTACGCGTTCCCGGCGGCCCTTAATAATCTTCGCAATGGCCCGGCCCAAGGCGGCACACCGCTGCGGGGTGGGCAACGGCGGCATGTAGACGTTAGTGTGCAAAGGAATGAGCGGAATATTGCGCTTTTCGATGAGGTATTCAAACGGCACGGCGAAAGTGTGGCCGAGCACCGCTCGTTCCGAGTACGCGATGTCAAATCCTTCGTGGATCAGCTTGTCGAGAAAGTCTTCGGCCACCGCTGTATGGATTGGCATTTCATAGTTCCGGCCTGCAAATTCCGCAATCGCACGTGTTCCTCCAATGAGGGCGAAAGTGGGAATACAGGTCATCGAAAATGTTTCCAGGTGATCGCTCCCAAGAAAGACAATGGCGTCGGGTTTAGTTTCATCCAGGATTTTTCCAAGCTCACGCATGGCTGCGATGCTGGCGTCGAGCATCGCCGGATCCTCGTCGGGCGGCCGGACAATCAATTGAGGCGCGTGAACCGTGCCAAATGCGGCGACAATCTCCCCCATGTTGTTCCTTTCCTCCTCATTCGGCAAAAAAGTGCGAAGGCGAAGAGTGTACAACAAGGAAATACCTCTTCGCCCGCGTTCCCGTACAAGTTCGCCTGTAAATAAAGACTCTGATGGTCGATTTCTTCCCGGAGCAAGCGGACTTAGTAACCTAGAATCCGATCCGCCTTCAGTTCATTCATGCGGCGAAGACCGCCGACTTTTTCAAGATATTCCCAATGATCCTTAGTCCCCAAAACATACGAGTTCAGATACTGGGAAAAGCCCTCGATGCTCTTGGCGTGACTGACATAAAGCTTCAAGTGATCGCCGTCAAAGTCATAGCACTGGAAAACGGCCGCCGGATAGGCGCCGAACGGCTGATGGATGACGGCTTCAACGCGGTGAGCGGGAATGATCGTCTGTTGCGGGAACCGCTGGATGTACTCGGTAGGTACAAGCTCCTCGGTGATCACGACGACTCGCTTACCCGCTTTTGCCTGTTCCTCATTCTCCCATCGGGCGCCATGGATCTGCGAATTTCCCTCCGAGTCGGAAATCTGTACATGAACGAAGGAGACATCGGGATTGAGCGCCCTCAAGAGAAGATACTCTTCGCCTGTAAATGGACACATCATGTGCTTTACATCCTTGGCCGCCGATCCTGCCTCGAGTCGCTCCAGCACTTCGGAGGACAGCAGAGATTTAACCGGAATGAATGAAAGGCCCAATGCGCCAGCCAAATAACGGAAACAGATCGTGAGGCTGCTGTAATCATGTGTATCCACGGAGCGGGTCTCTCGCGCACGGTTTACACAATGGACGGGACCAAATCGATCGAGCGAGCCTCCACCCATGATCAAACGGCTGACTAAACCGGCTCCGACGAGCAGGTCCGTGTCGAGACCCACAACGCCCTGGGACAAAGTGAGATTCTTCTTTCCTTGCCGGATCAACTCATGAGCGACGGTGATACAGCATCGGTTAATCGCAAATCCCCCGAGTGCGATGTGTGAACCATCGGGAATCGTCCGAACAACCTCGGCAACGGTCTTTACCTTGTCGGCCATGGTCCTCCGTCCTGCTTAGTACAGCTGTTCCCAAATGCTGCAACGTTCGAGTAAACACTATGCATTTTCGACGACGTTTCGAATCGCATCTGGGATCCGGGTTGCTTTGAAGTTTTCCGCATCGACACAAACGACGGTGACATATCCCTCGGCGGCTTTGTCGCCGCTTGGATCATCCAGGATTTCAAAGTCATAACGGATGGTCTTCTCGCCTTTGATTTGCGGCGTCAGTCGCACGCGAATCGCGTGCCCGTTGGGAACCCGCTTGGAAAACTTTGTGAAGACCTCGACGCGAGGCATCCAGACGTGATTCGCCTCAAGCAACCTTTGCCTTTCCCCGCCAGCGGTACGAAATAACTCTTCCTCCGCTTGTTCGAAGAATCGAAAAAAATGCGGGAAAAACACTATACCTGCGCTGTCCGCATCGGCCCAATAGGTCTGAAATCGCCTCTCAAACATGACGCAGGATTCTAGCACTTAGTAGAAGTGTGCCGGAACGGGAGAATACGTGTGATCAAATGACTTGATTGCGACGAAGGTTCTCAATCTCGTCGTCGCCATAGCCGATCTCGCGGAGGATTGCGAGAGTATCTTGTCCCAGCGCCGGAATGGGATCAAGCCGGGGGGGACTATCGGAAAGTCGCAATGGACTAGCGATAACTGGGACTGACCCCACTGGCGACTCCATCTCACGGATCATCTGCCGCGCGATGACTTGGGGATGGGCCAGGACCTCCGCAATGCCCTTGACTTCTCCGTGTGGCAAACGGCTTTTGCGAAGCCGTGCCAGCCATTCCTGATGAGTGCGCTCCAAGAAAATTTTCTCGACGAGTTCTTCGAGCGCCCCTCGATTCTTCCGGCGCGCTTCGGATGTTTTGAATCGGTCATCCTCCAACAGACCGGGGCGTTCGATTACCTGCACGCAGAAAATCTTCCAATCGTCGGCCGTGGCTACGGCGAGGTTCACGTAGACTCCGTCGCTCGCGAGATAAGGTCCATAAGGCGTCACGTAGTGATGCCGCATCCCAACCCTGGCAGGTTCTTCTCCCTGATGCCAATAGTGGTGGGGAAAATATCCGAGCCAGGCCACCGCGGACTCAAACATCGAGATGTCGATAATCTGGCCGCTGCCGGTTTTCTCTCTCTGATAGAGAGCCAAGAGAATTCCGACAGTGGCGTACATAGACGACGCCAGATCGATAATCGGCAGCCCGACTTTTGCGGGCTGGTCCGGGTAACCCGTGGTCGCAATGATTCCGGCTTCGCCCTGGATCAGCAAATCATAAGCTTTCACATCGCGGTAAGGGCCGTCCTGGCCATAACCCGACAAGGAACAGTAGATCAGCCTGGGATTCCGCGCGCAAAGGTCCGCCGCTCCTAACCCCATGCGCCCGGCGGCGCCTGGCGCAAAGTTTTCCAGAACAACATCGACTTTTTCTGTTAGGCGAAGGACGGCCTCCAGGCCGGCTTTCTTCTTTACGTCTATTGTGAAGCTTCGCTTGTTGCCATTGAGCCAAACGTAACCCGACGAGAGACCTCGCACTGCCGAGTCCCAGTTGCGAATCAAATCGCCCGTCCCCGGCTTCTCGATCTTAATGACCTCCGCTCCCATGTCGCCCAGAATCCTCGTGCAGTGAGGTCCCGCCACGGAAACTTCCAAAGCCAGGACGCGCACGCCCGAAAGCGCGCGAGGAATAGTTTTCGACCGATCGTTCGGCATTAGGAGCGAATTTCCGGAAAGAGTTCCTGTTTGGGAGCGTGAGCGCGCTTGTACACCATGACGCTTCGCGCATAGTCGATAACGACTTTTCCTTCCTGCTGTACTCCGCGAGTACGCACTTTAATGATGCCCCACTGCGGCTTCGATTTGGATTCGCGTTTTTCCAGAACCTCAGATTCCGAATACAGCGTGTCACCTGCGAACAGGGGATTCGGCAATTTGATTTCATCCCATCCGAGCGCGAATCCGTTTTCGCTTACATCCGCGACGCCCATGCCTGCAACAATCGCGAGCGTGAGGGCGCTGTTGATCAAACATTTTCCGAACTCGGTGCGTTTACCGTATTCGTTATTGAAATGAATTTGGTTGGTATTGTTGGTGAGGAGGGTGAACCAAATATTGTCGTTCTCCGTTACGGTTCTTCCGAGGCGGCAGCGGTATATATCTCCGACCTCGAAGTCTTCGAAAAAGCGGCCTTCCCACCCAGGCTTGACAGGCATTTGAATCCTCCGTAGTTGGTTTATAATTGGCGGCTTTACTATACCATTCGACCTTCGGAGGACAAGTCATGGACTCATCCGTACAGGAAGCGCGGCAATCGATTCGTGAGGAGGTGCGCAGGCTCTGCCAGGATTTTCCAGATACGTATTGGCAAGACGTTGATAAGCACGAGAAATATCCGCAGGAATTCGTAAATGCTCTCACGGCGAGCGGGTACCTCGCTGCTTTGATCCCGGAAGAATACGGAGGAGCGGGACTAGGCATTACGGAAGCCAGCATCATTTTGGAAGAGATCAACCGATCGGGTGGCAACGGGGCGGTTTGCCACGCACAGATGTACACGATGGGCACATTGCTCCGCCACGGAAGCGCCGAACAAAAGCGGCGCTACCTTCCGGCGATTGCGGAAGGCAAGCTGCGTCTGCAAGCCTTTGCCGTCACCGAACCGAACGCCGGATCCGAGACCACACGAATCGAAACCCGCGCCGTTCGTAAGGGCGACCGATACCTCGTCACCGGACAAAAAATTTTCATATCGCGGGCACGCTATTCAGACCTCATGCTTCTGCTGGCTCGCACAACGCCTTATGAGGAATTGAAAGACAAGACGCAAGGGCTCTCCGTTTTCCTCGTGGATATGCGCGAAGTTAAGAAGGGACTGGATATTCAACCATTGGACATCATGGTGAACCACCACACGACCACCTGCTTCTTTGAAGATATGGAGATACCCGTGGAAAGCCTGATTGGAGAGGAAGGTAAAGGTTTCCGCTACATCATAGATGGTTGGAATGCAGAGAGAATTCTGGTCGCCTCCGAGTCGATTGGCGATGGGCGATGGTTCACCGAGCGTGCGTCAAAATACGCTACGAATCGGATCGTGTTTGGAAAGCCTATCGGCACGAATCAAGGGATCCAGTTCCCCATCGCCAAGGCGTACGCCCATATCGAAGCAGCCGATCTCATGCGTTTCAATGCGGCTTCTAAATTCGACCGCGGCGAAAAATGCGGAGCTGAAGCAAACATGGCCAAGCTGCTTGCCTCCGAAGCGGCGTGGGAAGCAGCAGACGTTTGCATGTCGACGTATGGAGGGTACGGCTTCGCTCGGGACTACGATGTGGAAAGGAAGTTTCGAGAAACTCGCCTTTTGGTGGCCGCCCCGGTGAGCAACAACATGGTCCTGGCTTTCCTGGGCCAGAACGTGCTCGGCATGCCGAAGTCGTATTAGAAAGGTTTGGATAATGGATCAAAAATTTGCCCTCATACGTTCCTGGATGTTTGTGCCCGGAGATCGCCAAAAGATGATCGATAAATCTTTCGGACTCTCCGCTGATGCCATCTTGATGGATATCGAAGATGGTGTGGCTCCCGCGGCGAAGGACGCCGCCCGCAAGCAAATAGCAGCCTCGCTGGATCAGGTGGTGGCACGCAAGAAAGAAGATCCATCGTTCCGCACGCCGGTGCGATTCGTT
>DATFXZ010000627.1:0-2571 GCA_035315305.1 Terriglobia bacterium
GATATGAATTTCTTTGTCAAGGAAAGCCACGCCAAGGAACTCTGCGATCGCATCGCTCCTCTCGATCTTCGTTGGTGGTGTGAAGCGCGCATCGATACGTTTACGCGCTATTCGGACGCGACTCTTGGCGCCATTCAACGCGCTGGTTGTGCCATGATCTTTTTTGGCGCGGAATCCGGCTCGGACTGGGTCCTGAAGGAAATGCAGAAAGATATTACCACAGAGCAGACCTTGGCGGTCGCCGAACGAATCCGGCAATTCGGGATCATCCCCGAATTTTCTTTCGTAATCGGTAATCCCCGCGATCCCGAACGGGATACGCGAGAGACCTTGCAGTTCATCCGCAAGATAAAGCAGATCAACAAGAAGTCCGAGATCATTATTTATCACTACACCCCGGTGCCACAGCGCACCGCAATGTACGGAAATGTCGACGACAAGGTAACCTTTCCGACTACACCCGACGAATGGGCGACCAAGCGCTGGATGGATTTCACGTTGCGAATTGATCCCAATACACCGTGGTTGAAACGAAAAACAAAAAAATTGATCGATAATTTTGAAGTAGTGATCAACTCGCGTTGGCCCACCGTACAAGATATCCGGGCTCCGAGATGGAGCCGAACTCTTCTGAAGGCGCTGAGTTCCTGGCGTTATGCGGCGCGAATCTACGGTTTCCCGAAAGAATTGCGGTTGGCCCAGAAGTTCATCACTTTGCGAAAGCCGAAACAGGAAAGCCTGTAATTCTTCTCGCTAATCAACATGTCTAGCACCGTCGCTCCATCACCGCTCGAACCACTTGACGGATACCAGTTATGGGCCCGGACTTACGATCACGAGCACAATCCGATGCTGTCTATTGAGCAACGCATCCTTGCATCGCTGCTTCCGCCTTTGTGCGGGTTGGACATCGTCGATCTCGGCTGCGGTACCGGGCGCTGGTTGGAGGCGGCGAGAAACGCCGGAGCGCGCGGCCTTGCCGGAGTCGACATTTCCCCGGAAATGCTCAAAGTCGCACGAGCGAAGTTAGGAGATGCCGCGACGCTGGTCTGTGCCGAGTTTGCGAATGCCGCAATTCCTGCTGCTTCCGCCGATCTGATCTTTTGCAATTTTGTTCTTAGCTACCTTGACGACCCCGAACGGTTTCTGCATTTCGTGAAAAAAACTTTGCGGCCTGGCGGCTCTCTCTTTTTGAGCGACGTACATCCGCGAACAGCCACGGCACTCGAGTGGCGTCGTGGAGTCAGCATAGCCGGAGCGTTTAAAGAAATCCGCACGTATCACAGGCCCCTCGACCAAATCGTCGAGCTATGCAAGAAAGAAAACCTCGAGTTGGCTATTCAGTTGAAAGTGCCCTTTGGAATAGAAGAGCGAATCATTTTCGAGAGAAACGGAAAGCAAGCATACTTCGATAGTATCAGCGAGCGCCCCGCCATTTACTTGCTCCAGGCCATGCACCGAGCAAAACCTCGAACCGATATACTTCGCCAAGATGAACTTGCCGGCGTCAATTGCATCCGCGCAGGGCGGTTTGCCGTCGGACCTTCCGACAGCGTTCGGGCTGAGATTCATATTCGTGATGGCCGCGTTAAAACGATAGCCTCATATGAGAGACGCGAGTCCTCCCTCGTGACAGGTGACATTGATCTACTTGACTACTTGCTGCTTCCAGGCTTGATCAACGCGCATGATCATTTGGAATTTGCCCTTTTTCCCCGAATGGGCCAGAGCGGTTATCGCAACTCTCTTGAGTGGGCCGCGGACATTCATCGCTCTCAGGCACACGAGATTACCCGTCAACGCCAGGTTCCAAAACAGGTTCGCTTGTGGTGGGGCGGGATTCGTAACGTTTTGTGCGGCGTAACCACGGTGTGTCATCACAATCCTTTTGAACCCTTGGTGTTTTCCAAAGACTTTATCGTACGAGTCCTCAGAAACTACGGATGGGCTCACTCCCTGCCGTTCGAACCGGAGGCCGCACGGAAGAAGCGGCACACTCCAAAAGGTCAGCCGTTCTTCATCCATTTGGCAGAAGGCATCGATGAGCAATCCGCACAGGAGGTTTTCGACCTCTGGCGGGCCGGGGCCTTGGATGAGCATACCGTCGTCATTCATGGTCTTGCCCTGGGAGCGAAAGGAAGCGCGTTGCTGCGCTCCGCAAGTGCGGGTCTCGTCTGGTGCCCAAGCTCGAACTTGTTTCTCTTTGGAAAGTCGCTGTCAGCGGAGGAAATTCGGCGGTTTCCGAAAGTCGCACTTGGAAGTGACTCGCCACTTACGGCGGAAGGCGATCTGTTGGACGAGGTTCGCTGCGCCCGCCGGACGCTACAGGCCTCCGACACCGACATTTATGGGTACGTAACCCTAAAGGCCGCGCAGCTTCTCCGTCTGGAAAACGCCGAGGGGAGATTCCGTGCAGATGGCGTCGCTGATCTGATTGCGGTCCGCGATACCGGCCTCACTCCTGCGGAGACCTTGACGGCCTCGTCTTATCGGGAAGTTGAGCTTGTCCTTTTAGGCGGACGCGTGCAGCTGGTCTCCCCAGAATTGAAGCAGCGCTTTCCGGTGGCTGCG
>DATFXZ010000628.1:0-4812 GCA_035315305.1 Terriglobia bacterium
TTTCACCATGGCACATTGCACATTTTGCGGCGTAGATGCGGGCTCCGTCAGCGGAGTTACCGCTGCCGGGCGGAAGACCCGTGCCGTCCGGCAAAACGTTGATGTCCCACTCAGCAATCTCGGCCGGATTGAGCGGCTTTCCGAGATTGGGCGCTTGAGCAAAGGCTGCGCTCGTACCGAGAACGATCGTGAGGACAACATGTCTTCCGAGCTTACGCGTATACATGCTTCACCTCCCCGCTGCGCTCGACCGACCAGCTTGTGATTGCGTTGTAGTGTTGGCTGGGAAAGCCGGTCACCGGCGGAGTTCGTGTAGTCTCTCCGCGAACGGCCACGAGCTCGGCGCGTGTTGGTTGTGCGTAACCGGCTTCATCCCACGCCCGGCTCTGCAATACGGCAGGGCCGCCGTCCCAACGCCACGGCACGCGGAATCGCGTGAACGCCTTGCTCTGCACCGGTTCCTGTAGTGCTGCTTGAGCCCAGGTCTTGCCGGTATCGGCGGACACCATCACCTTTGTGATTCGACCATTGCCCGAATAGGCAACGCCGGAAATCTCGTAAAAGCCGGGACCCTTCATCGCTAATCCGGGCGAGGGATGCGTGATAAACGACTTCACCTCCTGAATGAAATAAAACTGATACGCCTTTCCGCCTGGAAGGATCGGCGCATACGTTCGGGCCTCGTAGAAGGTCATAGCCGGGACTTCGGTCAGCTGGATTCGCCGAAGCCACTTGATATTCATGTTTCCTTCCCAACCAGGCAGGAGCAATCGCATTGGATAACCATTCCCGGGCATGAGTCGCTCCCCATTCTGGTAAAGCGCGATAATGGCGTCGTCCAACGCCTTGGTCACTGGCACGCTGCGGCTCAAGTGCGGGGCGTCAGCTCCTTCGGCGATCAGCCACTTCGCCTTTGGATCAATGCCCGTCTCCTCCAGCAAAGTGGACAGCCTGACGCCGGTCCACTCCGCGCAAGAGACGAGGCCATGCAACGCCTGCACGCTCGCCTGGATCGGCTCTTTGGAAAATAGAGGTGCGCTGTTGCCGCCACACTCGAGGAAGGTCATACACGAGACCATTGGATAACGGGCCAGCGCATCCAGCGTGAAGGCTAACGGTTGCTTCACTAAGCCATGGATAACCAGGCGGTGCTTCTCCGGATCGATGTCCGGGTCGCCGGCGTGCGAAATAACGAAGTGCAGACCGTTTGGCGTGAACGTGCCGTTGAGCAGATGATGTGGCGTGCGAGCGTGCTGGGTGCGTGGCTCAGCTTTCGGGTTGCTCAGCGTGCGCACAACGTCTTTTTCGAATCGAGACCGTGTACCGTAATCCGGAACAGTCGCGCCGGGCCCAAGGCTCCACGGATCGTCGGTGAGTTGCTGAGCTGCTGCGGATGGAACCAGCGTATAACCTGTCACCGCTCCAGCCAGCGCAGCCCCGCCCCGGAGAAATGCACGCCGGTGCAGCAGACCATTCCCGGCAACTGTTTCCAGATTTGTCCAGTCTTGCTCCAATTGCTTCTTCGGAATTGTCATCGGCTGTACTCCTCGCTCTCAGCAGAGCATGCGCGGCTGTTCGAGATCAATTTTGTGCCCGACCAACTCCACCGGTAGCGTTGTCCTGAGTGGCTGGATCCGGACCACGACCTTCAGCAAAAGCCTTTTCTGCCGCGCGAGTATTGACGAGCATGCCAATCAAGCCATAGTTGCCCTCGTGGCAACCGCTCTCGTAGACCTGATTCTTTTGCTCGTTGTTCCTATTTAGTTCCTGGATGGCTGTCCAGGGTCTGGTCCACGTTGTCGGATCTTCAATTGTGACTTGGAATGACAGCGTATTTGCATCGACACGCCGGTATCGTTCGATCAGATGCAAGTTCTCGCGCGCTCCCTGGAACTCTGCCTTCTGCGTGAAATTTGTTATATCGACGACCAGCGTGTCTCCTTCCCAATGGCCAATTGCATCTCCGTACCGCTGGCGGATGTGCTTTGGCAAATGCGGCCGCTCGGTAATAGGAATGACTCGACTGAAACCTTGCCCCTGGCCGATGTCATAGTAAATCCCGACCGCACCAGGAGACTGCACAATTCGCGCTACGCCTCCGAATGTCCCAGACTGCAGCAAAACCGGCATAGGATTTCCGAAACAACGCTCTGGACCGCCTCGATCCTCTGGTCCGTCCGCGCGATTCATACGATCGAGGTTGTAGTCCGGAGAAGGCTCCTGTCTTCTTGGTGAAATCGGTCCAGGTCGGCCGCCTGATGTACCTTGGAGCAATGCCTGCAGGTATTCCCGCTTGGCGGTAATTCTCTTCTGGGCCTCTGGGGTAAGAGAAGGAATCCTTCCGTCCGGCGGATCTACAATCAGCGAGGTGCGCCTGCCGCGTAACAGCGACGGATCGCCGAACCAGTGCTCATTGTAAGCGCGTGCGACATCGCGTTCGGTTCCCGTACCCTCACGGCTATCGCGTCCGAGACCCTTGGATTGGTCGCGTAGTCGCCGGTCTT
This sequence comes from Terriglobia bacterium, assembly GCA_035315305.1. Classification (GTDB taxonomy): domain Bacteria; phylum Acidobacteriota; class Terriglobia; order 20CM-2-55-15; family 20CM-2-55-15; genus 20CM-2-55-15. Next base: position 2,505 of record DATFXZ010000628.1, read on the forward strand.
CTGCCGCCATCTCATCCTCTGTCAGAAATTGTCTAGTTCCGAACTCTTTGGGCCGCTCCAAGGGCGTGACGAACCGGTTGCTCCAAATGCCCTGTAGATCCGGTTCACCCCAAGTCGTACGGAAAACTGTCGCAGGTGTCTGGCCGGCAACGGTAGCTGCCGCCAGCAATAAAATGCAATTAAGAAGGATGGTTAGTCGCTGGCTCATCGTGCACCCGGCCCGCCATCATCCGCAGATCCGCCAAACACTTTTTTCCCATCCGGGAGTGTGACGGTTCTGCCATTTACATGGTTCGACCCGTTCTTGGCCATGAACCCTTCGACTGTAACCGTATCTCCGGACTTTAACGAATCCTTGCCCCAACCTTGTCTACGGAGGTTGTTTGGCGTACCCCCCTCAACTGCAAAGTTCGTTATCTTGCCGGATTCGTCTTTCACGTCGACGTAGTAATAGATGTGCGGATTCATCCATTCGACTTTCGTGACCGTGCCTGTGAACTTGATAGGTTTGTTCCTGTCGTACTCGGCAGCGAACGAATGGTGCGCCAGTACAGGTGTCACAGAACAAACGAAACCGAAGCAAACGGTTACAAAACCGAGCATGCTGCGCCGCATTTGCGCGACCTCCTTGGATGGATACGTTTGTTGATTGTCGGATTATTGAATTCGCCGTCTGCCGTGTCAAGCCGCTCGATTCGATCCAAGGCGGCCAGAGGACCCCCGGTGCAATTTGCTTGTCAAAAGGCGCGTCACATTGAAGTATTTGGTCAACACTCGCAGCGACCAAGATGTGTTCAGGATTAGGAGATTGGATATGAAAAAGGTTTCATTACATTCGATCGTCCTGGGGGCAACAGTTTTTGTTCTCTTGATCGTGATAACTACGCCTGCCATGGCGCAAGCCGGAGGAGCACAGTCACGTAAACCAAAACCGGCTGTCGGTGCGTGGTGGTATAAGGGCGATCCTCAACCTCCAGGGCCTCATCCTGACCTGACCGGTGTCTGGTTTGGTGGGTCGATGAATGACATTTCAAAAGACACGCTGCCCGGAGAACAGCTCATCCTGACACCACACGGAGCTGAGAGATATAAGAACGTCGATCATGCAAAGGATCCGAATGCGCAGTGCCTGCCACCAGGCCCGACGAGAATGACGGCGAGGGCGCATCCAACGATGATTATTCAACGTCCCGATGTCGTCGCAGTCCTCAGCGAGTCCGAGCATATTTTTCGATTGATTTACACCGATGGCCGCGATCATCCGGCCGATGCGAAAGACTATCCGGCCTGGTATGGATATTCGATTGGGAAGTGGCAGGGCGACACTTTGGTCGTCGATACAATTGGCGTCAACGAGCGCACCTGGCTCGACGGTGCAGGTCATGAGCATAGCGACAAGCTGCACATGACCGAGCGTTTCAGACTAGCGGACCCGGACACACTCGAGTTCATCGTGACTTATGATGATCCTGTTTTTTTCGTGAAGCCATTTACCTCGAAGAAAGTCCTCAAGCGCCAGATCGGTGACTATATTTACGACCACGCCTGTCTGGAGAACGAAAAGGATCTCGAGAATCTCGTGCCCACTATCGGTGACGACGGCCGCGAGTAATGTGTTCGCGGCAGAAGGAAGATGAACTGTGTTTCAGAAGACGATCTCAAGGTGGAACCGCTGGAATAGGGGGGCAGCCCCTTCGAAAGGAGAAAAATAACAGCCATGCAGGACACACTTGCGAAACCCAAGGTTGCGATCATGAACGCAGTCCACGACCTTCCCGTGCTGGTCGCTCGCGACAGAGGATTTTTCAAAGATGAGGGATTAGATATCGAATTCGTGACCACGCCCGGAATGGCTCAGGTCACGACGTCTCATAGCGTAAAGTTTGATTCCGTCTTCGACCGGCCTCTCGATTCGGTTTACAACCAGGGCGGTATCGACCAGTACCGAATGTGCGAATGGGGCATCATGAAGCGCGCGGTCGAAGCGGATTGCCAGGGACTCCGCAGCCGCAAGATCGTAGCTCTTGGAGCGTCCATGTCTATGTTTGCTATCGTCGTGGGGCGCGATTCCAACTACTACGAACCGGAGATGCTCAAGGACAAGGAAATCGCCGTAACGCCGAATAATGGTTCGGAGTTCACCACGCTCAAGATGATGGAAGGCTTTCTCGAGCCGCAGCATGTCAAACGGACGAACGTGGGCCCGATGCTGAAACGACTCGAGGCAGTGCGCGATGGTAAAGTTGCGGCAGCCAGTGTGATGGAGCCCTGGATCACCGTCGCGCAGAAGTGGGGCATGCGCATTCTG
>DATFXZ010000629.1:0-12061 GCA_035315305.1 Terriglobia bacterium
AGCCGGGTGCTTCGGACAGTCTTGTATGACATGAGCGCAACCGATCCGGCAACCTATGCCGCCGTTTCAGTCGTGTTGTTGCTGACCGCGACAATTGCTTGTTTCATTCCGACACGCCGAGCCGTTTCGGTCGACCCTACAGTTTCGCTAAAGGGGTAGACGCCTACGATGCCGGTTCGACGAGGGCTGCTACCGAGCCGCGGCTATTGGGCATTCTCCAATCGGGGCCATAAGCGTGGACCTGATCTCGCTTCAGTTCGGCTTCTTCAAGATGGGTTGTCAGAACAATGCTGCTACCGGTGCTATCGGCTTCCATAGTGTGGGCAAGGGCCGTGGTATACGACATACTGAAAATCGCCTGTAGCATTTCGATAACGTAGTCGAACGTATGCTCGTCATCGTTCAGAATGATGACGTGATACAACTTGCTCTGTTCGCCTTTTGTCGTGTTTTCGATGTCGGTATCTAGCGTCGTGCCGGGCATTTCCTTTATTTTACTCAGACGGCATGAATGTAATGATTTTCACGGTCTGGCCGGTCGCATTCTGGCAGACTCCGAAATCCCAAGTCGAACGCCTGCGCAAACGGTTTCCGGAAATAAGCTTCAGGCATGCGTTGACCGATGACGAGGCGAGCCTTGCCATCGAGACAACCGACATCGCGCTAGCTTCACGTTTATCGGCGGCGATGGTGGAACGCGCTCCGCGATTGAGGTGGGTGCATTCGACGGCAGCCGCTGTCGCAAACCTTCTCCCGCTCGATGAATTTGCAGCGCGTGGCATCATCGTTACGAATTCTCGAGGAATTCAGGCGGTTCCGATCGCTGAACACGTGATGGGCGGCCTGCTCGTGCTTGCGCGACGATTCAACGTCATGTTCGATGCACAGCGGGATCGCCGCTGGATTCAAAACGACCTGACGCGTAATGCATGGCCTTGGAGTCTGCAAGGGCGAAAGATGACCATCCTTGGCCTGGGCACCATCGGCCAGGAAGTCGCGCGGCGGGCTCACGCGTTCGGGATGAGCGTGACCGGCATCCGCCGGCGCCTGGACCAACCGGTGCCGGCATTCGTCGAGAGGATGGTCGGGCCAGATCGACTCCGCGATGCGCTCAGTGGCTGCGACGTTCTCGTTATCTCGGCGCCCTTTATATCCGGAACTGATGGCCTCATCGGTACGAAGGAAATCGAGCTGTTAAATGGGGGCGCCATCATTATTAATGTTGCGCGTGGGAAGATCGTGGACGAGGCGGCTCTCATTACAGCCATTCAGAGCGGCCATCTCGGCGGCGCCGTGCTGGACGTGTTCGAAAGCGAACCGCTTGATCGGGCAAGCTCGCTGTGGAGCCTGCCCAACGTCATCATCTCGCCCCATTCCGCCGGCGTCCGGCCGGATCACTGGGACGAGGTCATCGACCTGTTCAGCGAGAACTTACGGCGCTTCCAGCGGGGTGAACCATTGCTGAATATGGTCAATTGCGACGCGGGATATTAAAATCCCCTCATGCCAATCTACGAGTATCAATGTTGTGCGTGTGGACATCAGTTCGAATACCTGGTGCTACCGTCGTCATCGGCGCCGGAGTGCCCTTCTTGTCACGATCATGATCTTCAGAAAATGATTTCGTTGTGTGCGGTCAGTTCCGAAAACACGAGACAGTCGCACTTGAGTACCGAGCGCAAGAAATATTCCAAGATCAATCGAGAAAAACAACACGAAGAGCACAAGGCTCTGCACGAGCACCACGACTAAACGCTTCAGTTATGGCGATTATTGTCCCGGCTTCAAACCGGGCCGCTCGACGATCTCGATCCGCGCGCCATCCGGTCCAGCGATGTAAAAATAATTGATCGGTGGACCATTCGGCAGATTGAGCGGACTGGGTTGGCTAGTGAGCTGTACTTTCTTCCCTTCGAGCATGGCTTTAGTGTCAAGTATCGCCGCCGTCGATCGCCAACCGATATGATCGATCGCGCGCCCCTGACTCGGCGCGGACGCGCCGCGCGCGATGATGATGTAGACCGTGCTGAATCCGGACATGCCGGCATACTTCACCGAATCCACCTGACCTTTGATTTTGGTGCGCTCGCCGCCAAACTTGTCGAGCAGCCAGGCGTACGCTGCTTCCGGATCTTGAACTCGAAGTTGCACGTGGTGCAAGCCGACCACTTCAGGATCCTGTACGAACTGAATCTGCGTGCCCCAGGGACTTTCGATCAGCGCAGCCTTATAGAGTCCCGGTATATCCTTGACGGGCTCGATGACCTTTGTGTTTATCGCAGCGAGTTCGCGCATCTTCGCCTCTAGGTCGGGCACCGAGAACCCCAGATGTTCGATGACGCTGCCCTGGCTGCCGCCGCTCGATTGCGCGCCCAGAAACATCAACCGAGTAGATCCGTACATGATTCGGTTCGGCGCTTCTGTTATGCGGCGGCCGCCCGGAATGTTCTTTTCCCACCATTGGCTGGCTTCTGCGGCCGGCTCGTTCAGGTGAATGTGATCGTAGGGAAGAATCGTCTTCGTCTGCGCGGCCGCGTTTGCGACGAAACCAATAGTAAACGCTGTGGTGCACAACATCGACCGAATGAAAAGTCGCATGAAAAGCCTCCGCCAGTGGACCTGTTTTGGCTTCTACTCCGTCAATACTCTCTGTATGTCCACCTTGAATGCTGTTATTTGGGTCTGAACCCCTATAAGCCACGGATGGGCACAAATTTCGCAGAACCCGGATTTGTTCGTGCTTCCGCGTCATCCGAGCAATCCGCGGCCTACTTAGAAGTTGAATCGAAGCACTCCTTTGAATTGTCGGAATTTCTCCGATCCCATGACAGTTGAGTTGCCCTTGTCCTGAATAAACCCGAATGGAACAGTGCTGTTGATATTGAGACCCGCCGGTGGAGTGTTATTCGGAGTATTGGTTATCGCCAGGTTCGGCACAGGATGATTGAAAATGTTGGTGGCATCCATGCGGATCACGAGACTTTTCGTTTCACTGATGCGCATTGTCTTACTCATCGCCGCGTCGAAGCTCCAGTTTCCCGGCAATTCCAGAGTTTGCCGGCCGAGTGTGCCTCGTGTTCCCGGTTTAGGATTCTGAAGCAGAATCTGACCTGTCTTGGCATCGGTAACCGCTTGCAACGTGCAGAACTGTTTCAGGTCAGCAGCGACCAGTCCACACTGCGGATCTGTGACCTTCGAGAATGTATCGCCAAAAAAGTTTCCAAAGTCGCCGTTCCACCGAACGTTTCCAAATCCTTTAACCGGGAACGGTCCAACGATGTCCGGCACCGAACCTCCGTAGAGTCCCGTGGGGCTTACAGTGGTGCCGTTTATGTACGTGGAACCGATGCTTACCGGTTGGCCGGTACTGAGGTTCACGATGAAACTCGTCTGCCACCCCTCGATCGCGCGGGCAAAAAATCCAGAGCTATTTCGGAAGAAGGTCCTGCCGGGTCCCAGAGGTAGATCGAAGGATCCGAAGGAGCGGAAATCGTGTGTGACGTGATTCGGACTCAGCGCGTAGTCTTTATCGCGGTCGGCGGGGTTGGTGAACGTGGGTGCTGTAAGGAGTCCGTTCGCGATGTTGGAGCCAACGAGTGGAGTTTCGAGGGATCGGGACCAGACGTAGGTCCCCTGAAGGTTCAGGCCATACGTTGGACGCAACGTCCCTTGCAGCTGTAACGAGTGGTAGTTCGATTTGCCCGAATTGGTGTAGTAGTTCGCCATATTGAACTGCGGATTGGCGACGATCCAATTTTCCGGAAACAGTCCGGCATCAACAGATGGGGCTCCTTGCACGGTTGTTCCACCCGGAACATTGATACCTTTGTTCGCACGGCGCAGCACCGTTCCGCGTTCTCCCGCGACGCCCTGCACTACGCCTGTAGCTCCCGTCCCAAATCCGTTGAACGTGTTAAGTGAGTTGGCGACTGTCACGTAATCGCCGTTGGCGAGGGCATCTCTGAACGTCGTATTCAACCTGAGATGCTGCGAACCCCGCTGCGTCGTCCCGTTCACGGCGGGCGTGGCGGCGACGAGGCTCAATCCCATGAACATCTGGTCGAACAATAGGACGTCTTCACCCCTACGGGTCCTTTCCAGAGCATCAAACAACGTGGGGTTTGAAAACACGTTTGGAATATTCAGGTCAAAATAATTGAAAAGTTTCATTCCTCGCGTTCCGATGTAGCGCACATCGAGCGTGAGATTGCGAGATATCTCGCGTGTCACAGACAAGGTGAAATTCTGAATGTACGGCGTCACATAATTAGGGTCGAAGGCATTGATGTTCTGATTCTGCTTTTGAATCGGGAACGGCGCCATGGGTAACGAACTTGGAGTTATGGGGATTTCTCCCGGCAGATTCAGAACATTGAAATAGCTACCGTCCAGCGGACCGGCCGTCTGTGCGCTGTTAATAAAGCCTGGAGCCGCGAAAATGGCGTTGCTGAGCTGTCCGGCATGTCCAGCTCCAACATAAGTGATCTGGTAACCACCTCGAACATTTGTTTTGTCCTTGCCGAACCAGGGAAGCGCCCACGCAAAACCCACTGCCGGGCCAAAGTTATTTCTGTCATTCGGGTAGATACCTTTGTCCGGCTGTTTCGTTTTTGGACCGACGAATTCGAGCTGTGTAACGAGGTTGAGATCGACTGGGTTGTCCGGACGCAGCCAGCGGTCGAAGCTTCGTCCCGACACTCCGAACATCGCCAGTCCTGCCCCTCCAGAGGGCGCTGTCGTCAAGCCCTGGCCTTCATACGGTATTCCGTAAAACTCATATCGCAATCCAAGGTTCAGCGTCAGCGACGGGCGCACTTTCCAATCGTCCTTGAAGAAAAGCGAAAATTCATTCTGATGTGGTTCGTTGATTTTTCTCTTTCTGTCCAGGTAACTCATCCACTTGTTTTGGTGATCCGGTGATTGAATGAAATAAACCTGCGACGCGCTCGCCACCGAGCCGGAAAGAAAATAGAGAAGGCTGTTCGCCATCGTCTGATTGTTGTTCACCAAACCAGGGAAGTTCGTTGCGTTGGCAAATGCCTGGTTCGGCAGCGAAGCTTGGGCGCCGCCGAGGGCTCGCGGAATTGTTGGCGTTCCGGTCTCAGATCCGCGTGTGTAAGTGAAACGGATGTCTCCGCCACCTTTGAAGGCGTGTTTGCCTTTCGTCCAGCTGACGGTATCGCCGTAATTGTAGAGCGGCGTATTGTTGCCTTGTTGTGCGCAATTGCTCAGACAACTGAAGTTGTTGGTGCTCATCGCGGTTTGAGCCGTGTTCCCTTGAACGTCCGCAGGGCGATACACGAACGGGATTCCTTGGCCTCCGGTCATCAAGAACGACGCCGGCACCTTGCGCTTTTCAGGATCAGTCACTTCCCATGGCGCCCAGATCACATGGCGCGTTTCACGGAATCCGAACCGCGCTTCGTTCAGCAACGTCGACGTCAGTGTGGACGTGAAGTTTGCCGTCAGGACTTTTGGCCGCCGAATTACTTCGGAGGCAAAGCTTCCAGGCCAGGCGGTGTTGACATTCTGTAGATATTCGCCATCGATCCATTCATAGCTGTAGGCGAAGGCAAGTTTATGTCGTGAGCTGAAATTGTGATCGATCTTCGTATTGATCTGCTTACGGTCGGTGTCCGTACTCGTGCCTGTTGCCAATCCGAAATTTCCGGCGTTGTGTCCGTTGCGAACCCACTGATGCACTGCCGTATTGAGACCATCGCCGCCATCGAATGTGTTGGCGTGGGGCATCAGCGCCAAATATTTCTGCGAAACTCCGGATGGGTCCATGCCGGTGCGGAACTGGTTCCAAGCAGATCCTTGTACGACTGCATCGGAACAATCGGGCCGCGTGGGGTTTTGGGCTAACGGACCGAAAACGCTGAAGTATCGCAACTGCCCTGTGTAAGAAGCGCCAGTCGGATTCGTCGCCGGGCGAACGGGATTTCCAAAGGAATCGACAGATGCAGTTGTGGGCGTGCCGGTCGTGCTTGTGGGCGTCAGCGTATTTCCGTTCCCCCAACTTTCCCAATATCGGAAGATGCCGTTTCGCGCACAATCGGTCAAAACTACCGGCCGCACAGTCTGGCGCTGCCGTTCAAACTGCTTATCCCATAGGACGAAGAAGAACGTCTTGTTCTTGATAATTGGGCCGCCCAGGCTGCCGGTAAGCTCGTTTCGATTGACCCAGGTCGGTTGTGCCGGACTCCAGACGCCGTTCACGACTTGTTTGTTGTTGCTCCAGGTATTCGCATCGAGGGCAGAATTCCGGATCGACCATACCCCGCTTCCATGGAACTGATTCGTTCCGGATCGCGTCAGAATCTGAACCTGACCATTGCCCCGGCCCAACTCGGCATCCACTGGCGTCAAGATGACGCGAAATTCACCGACCATATCGGGATGAATTTGAGTCGTTGCACCGACGCCGTTCGCGTACCGGCCGTCCTGCACGCTGAGGCCGTCACGAACCGTGTTCACCATGCCGGTGCTGACGCCCGCGAAAGTGGTGGACTCACCTAGCGTGGCGCCTCGTACGCCGGCCATCGTCTGCATAAGATCCAGTACATTGGTGCTGACGAGGGGTAAATCTTGCACACTCTTCTGCGTCAGAACCTGCCCCACCGTTGAAGCTGATTCCGTGATGAGCGCTGTCGCCTGCGCCGTCACTTCGACAGAATCCGCGACCGCGCCCACTTGCAGCGTGAAGTTGTAACGCGAGGAAGCGCTCTGACCCAACTGCACGTCGTTGATGACCTGCGTTTTGAAGCCCGGCAATTCCGCGGTCAATTTATAACTGCCCGGAAGGAGACTGACGATGGTGTACGTTCCGGACTCGTTAGTGACTGCAGTTGTGACTACTCCGGTCTGAGTGTTTGTTGCGGTGATCATGACGCCTGGAATGAAGGCTTGAGTAGGATCCTGAACAAATCCGCTAACTGAGGCGTTACCGCTTTGAGCGAACGCCGGCATACGTGATGCGAGCACACATACCACGGCCGTGACTATCAGCTTTTTCATATAGGTTCCCCTTGATCCCCAAAAATTGTCGGAACTTATATCAATGGCTGAGGCGATAGCCAATACTTTTCGAGGAAGTAGGGAATTATACGGAGTGAGGAACGACTGTAGGCGCCGGCTTCAGCCGGCCGCCTACATTTTGGTCACGCATTTTTTTGCGCGGCACGCGACCATAGTTCGTTTGTCGCCAAAGCAGCTCCTTCGGCAAGCGCTTTCAGCTTCGCCCAGGCGATCTGGGGATGAACGCGGAGACCCATACCGCAGTCCGTGCCGGCGATAACGTTTTCGCGGCCGACCAATCTCGCATACTGAATGATGCGATCGGCCACGAGTTCCGGATGCTCGACGACATTGCTCGCATGACTGACTACGCCAGGTATCAGGATCTTACCTTCCGGTAGCTTCACTTCTTTCCAGATCTTCCACTCATGCTCATGTCGCGGATTCGCGGCCTCAACCGAGTACGCTCCTGCCCGCACCTTGAGCATGAGATCGACCACATGCTTCAAGGGAAGATCATGGGTATGCGGCCCATGCCAGCTACCCCAACAAATGTGATAACGCACGCGGTCTTCTGGAATGCCTTGCAAGGCGTGGTTCAGTGCTTCGATGCGTACTGCAGCAAACTTGCGATATTCGTCGATGCTCGGAGACGGCACGATCATATCGTAGGTGTCCGGAAGAGCCGGATCATCGATCTGGAGAATGAAGCCGGCATCAACGACCGCCTTGTATTCGTGTTTGATCGCCTCGGCAAGAGCAAAAACGTATTCGTCTTCGGTGGAATAGTATTCGTTGTAGAAGAAGTGCTCGAGCCAGCCCGGGGCAAGGACGCACATGAATGTTTCCTCGGCAGTCACGTTGGCTTCCGCGACTGCTGATTTGAAACGCTCGAGATCCTTTTGCACTTCCTCGTGACCTATATAGCTGATCGGGCCGTTGCAGATCGTTCGCTCAGGCGGAAAGGGCACAAATTGCAGTTCTTTGTAGAAGTCGGCGAATTCGATTCGTTCATTGGTTTCAAGCGCCATGAATGGTGCTTCACCCGGCTTCAAGGGTCTCGTCGCGAGTCCGCTTAGACGCCTACCGTAGTATGCGAGGCCGCCGAATCCGAACTTGCTGAGTTCACCATCACTGATGATGTCGATGCCCGCATGGACCTGTTTGCGAACGACATCGACGATGCCTCTACCTATTTGAAGCTTCAATGTCTCAAGGTCTACCTGCCGCCCGGTTATCAGGTCTCTGGTGATTTGCGTCAATTCGGCCGGCCCATCCAGCCTGCCGGCGTGTGTTGTTAAAATGCGATCGGTACTTCGTTTCATTGGAGAACTTCCGTTAACGCGTTGCTGCGGTTCTGACGTATTTCTTAAGCGTCTGTGTTGTTGTTTCGCCCACGTAGACGTTGCCCATGGCATCTGCAGTCACGCCTTCCATACCGGCGTTGTTGTTCTTGTCGGGATCAGGCTCAACGAAGGGAATAAGAGCTGTGACTTTGCCGTCTTTCGCGCTGCCGACTCTGAGACCTCTTTTGAATCCTGGATTCAACATCGCATTCGACTGGGAATCGGCCACGTAAATGGTGTCATTCTTGTCGATGAACACGCCGCTCGGACGGCCGAACTGTTTCCACTGATCAATAAACTTGCCATCCTGATCGAAAATCTGGATGCGACTGTTTGCACGGTCGGCTACGAAGAGCCGTCCGCGGGAATCCATGGCGATGCTGTGAGGCGTGTCCATGTCGCCGGCGGCGGATCCCTTCTTGCCCCACGCTTTGATGAATTTTCCGTCCTTCGAGAATTTCACAACACGTCCGTTGCTATTCGCTACGTGTCCATCACTGACGAAAATGTCTCCGTTTGGCGCGACCACGACATCGGTAGGGCCATTGAATGTGTCGGGACCTTCAGCCGCGACACCGGCCTTGCCAAGCGTCATTAGCACCTTTCCATCCGGGTTCAGCTTGAAAACCTGATGGCCTTTGCCGTCCTTTCCTTGCGCATCGGTGACCCAGATATTGCCGTCGCGGTCGATGGTCATCCCATGAGCCTGGACGAACATGCCTGCACCGAAACTTTTTATCAGTTTGCCGGACGGCGCAAATTCGAGAATCGTCGGATCATTGCGATGAAAGACCCAGATGTTTCCCTGCGCATCCGAGTCGACCGAAATGACAGCACCCCAGGTCATGCCTGCGGGAAGCTGCGGCCACCCCTCAGCGACATGGTACGGATTTTCTTGCGCGTATACCGCGCCGGCGGAGACTAGCGCAGCAAGAAGGATTACGACACGCATGGATTTCATTGACGCGCCTCCTTTGTTCATAGATGGGATCTGTTCTGCAGAGCGTGCGGGGATAATACCACGTTCTTTTTGCACCGCGGAGCAGTGCAAGGAGTTTAGCCAGGGTACGCGTCAGTGATTAACGATTAATGCGCTTGAAAACGAATCTGACCAATGACTCAATTCCGAAATCTGAATTCTTATCCGAAGGGGCAGCAGCCGTCCGGTCCGAGCAGTTTTTTCGGATAGGAATTCGGAATTGAGAATTAAGTATTGGTCCGATCCCCTCTTCACCCGCATACGCATCAATCATTGATATGCGGACCCCTGGCTAAACGCCTGCACCGCTCCGGTGCTCAGTGACGTTCGGGTTGTTCGGCGAGGATCTTCCCCGTCAACAGATAATCGAGTGTTCCCTTCAATTCGCTTTCATTCGAGGCCGCCAAAACCAACCCGCCGGAATTTTTCACCGAATTGAATTTTGCCGCGGCAACATCGAAAGCCACGAAGTAAATCGAAGCGCGATCGGTTTCAGACAGGTTTGTGATGACTTGTGTCACATCTGCGGGGGAATAGCCTTGGGTGTTTTCGCCGTCAGTGATGACCAGGATATGGCGTTTGGAAAGCCCGGCGGCATCCAGCGCGCGCTTGGCCACGATCATTGCATCACCGATTGGAGTGTCACCCGAGGCGCTCATTTTGAGTATTGCCGTACGAGAGGCAGCGGGATTAGGCATACCCAATTTGATGATGGGACGACAGACGGGTATCGGGCCGCCACGATCGCTGAACTCGTAAATACCCAGCTGGATCTCCTGGCCGGCATGCTCGCGCGCATACGCATCAAACTGATTCACGACATCCAACGCCGCACGCTGGGCGATATCGATTTTAGGACGCATTGCGCCGTCGGAATCTCGCACGCGTTCTTTCATGCTGCCAGATGTATCAATAAGAATGGCTGCAGCAACACCGGGCCTATATTGCGTTTGAGTGGGCTTCAGGACATCTTGAATTGGATTTTGGACTGGAGTCGAAACACGAGTCGATGACGGCCGCGACTTCGGCCTGTCGCAAGACCTGCCTGCAACAAAGACCGCCAGCAAGATGACCAACAGGACACCATTGCCCTGCCGATGCCTCCGCCGATACGGATAAGTCACTTCTGCTCCGGCGGGAAAACGCTGATCTCCACTCGACGGTTGAGCGCATGGTTGTCCGGCGCGCTCGGATCAGCAGGAACCTCCCAACCTTTTCCTTCGATGTTGAACTTGTTCGGATCGAATTTGTATTTTTCAATAAGCGCGCGTTTGATTGCTTCTGCGCGGGCCAGGCTGAGATCCCGCACGGCCTGAACCGGCACTCTCCCCTTCATACTCGAATCCGTATGTCCTTCGATGAGGATCACCGCGCGAGCGAACTGGCCGGCTAGCCGCGCAACCTGCTCGAGAGTAGCGTCCACATTCGGATCGTAGAGCTTGCCGGGAACCGGCTTTTCCACATCATCACGCGCCGGTTCGTAGGGATTGGCCGAGTTCGGGAAGAAGTTGATGCGAATGGTTTGGGTCAAGATAGGCGCTTCGGCCGGCGTCTTTCGGAAGCTTGATGGAGTGAAGGAAGCAAGGCTCTCGTCGGTTTGATGAGCGAACGTTCCTTTCTTCTGGACGCTCTGGATGACGGAAAAATCCATCACTTGATCGAATTGAACCGGGGCGCTGATTCGTCCTAACTCGCGATACACGTAGGCCGCGTTCTTCCATGTGCGCTCGAAATTCGTCGGATTGGATGCGTTAAGGAAAAACTGCAGATTCTCCGCAAAATTTGTAGGATGTGCGTCGTTCCGCATTCCCATCACTTCGGTGGGTTTCATGCCGAAAGCATCAGCCATCCATTTCGCAGGCTCTTCAGGTTTTTGTTTGACCATGTCCATGCCTTCGAAAATTCCGGCGACCAGGCCTTCCACGACATCGGGATGGTCACGAGCGAAGTCGGCACGTAGTGCATAGACATCGGCGATCAGCTTGTTGGCATCACCGGTACTGGAAAGGATGCGTGTTCCAGCAACTCTCTCGGGAATTTTGTATATATCCGGCGCCCACGAAACACATCCATCAACATTCTTATCCGCGACGAAAGCAGCCGCAGCTTCGAACGCAGTCGCTGTATATTTCACTTTGATGTCGCTTGGACGCAGTCCGGCCGAGAGCAGCAAGGACGTCAGGTAGTACTCGCTGGGAGAGTTTTGCGCCAACGTAATCGTCTTCCCCTTCAGATCGCTTACAGACTTGATACTGTTGCGGACGACAATGCCGTCTCCACCGTTCGACCAGTCGATCTGTTGCACGACGCGAGGCGAGGTGCGGGAATCGCGCGACAGCTCGGGCGCGAAGAGCGTCATCATATCGACGGTTCCCCAAAGTGTATGGACTTCGCCGGACGCAAAGGCATCGCGTGCAACAACAGGATCATCCATAAGCACCATCTCGACCCGGAATCCATACTTTTTCGCGAAGACACTATCCGGATTTGGTTTGGTGCCATGATTTGCGGCGATGACGGGCAGCCATCCGGCCCACACGTTGTAGGAAAACCGCAGGATTTTTTGATTGGGGTCCCACTTGTACTGACTGACGCCTTTGACTGCCGGAAGCCGATCTCCCGGCACGTACTTGTATTCACTGACGGTAGTGACACCCTTGTTATCCGGGGCTTCCGTTTGAGGCGCCTCGGTGGCCGAAGGTGAAGACCCGCCGCC
>DATFXZ010000630.1:0-15742 GCA_035315305.1 Terriglobia bacterium
GGATGAATTCATGACCGGCAATGTGTTTCGGATACAAATCATCGATGCGCGCGATCCGAACACGATTCACAAAGAAGTAACTTTCACGGCAAATTCAAAGCTGATACAACAGTTGCGTGCCGATTTTACCGTGGGTCCGGGTGTACAGATTACTCAAGCGCCGTAACGTTGAAATCAGAATGACAAAGCTGTAAGATGCTTAACTATATGTCCAAACTTTTCTTGCCAACATTGCTTCAATCCCCGCTTTTTGTGTGAGCCCTCACGATATTCAATTCTTATGAGGATCAGAGGTTCGACGAGGTAACAATGTCAGTCCGTCTTTTTGTCGGAAATCTTCCATACGACGCAACCGAAGAAGAAATTCGTCATCATTTTTCCACGGTGGGGAATCTCTCGTATGTCTCTATTCCACTCGATCGTGAGACTGGAAAAAAACGGGGGTTCGCGTTCGTCGAATTCGCTGACGAGCGGCAAGCGCAGGAAGCAATTCGCCAGTTCAACAATCAACCGTTCAAAGGCCGGCCATTAGCCGTCAACGAGGCACGGGCCAAAGAACCCGGCCCGCGACCCATGGGTGGCGGCGGTTTCCGATCGCCCGGTCCCAGACCGTCGGGTCCTCCGATGCGGGCGCCGGCTCCCGACTTCTCCGCGCCCGGCGCCGTCGAGCGCGATCGTCCTTCTCGCAAAAACTTTGGTCCGGATTCCAAACCAGCGCGCAACCGGGCACAGCGATTCAGGCCTGAAGGCGGCAAGAAGGCATTAAAAGAGAAGTTCACGGGTCAGATCTTCGGCGCCGACGACGAAAGCGATCTCAACGATGATGTGCAAATCGATAACTTCGCGACCGGTCTCGACACAGAAAAAGAGGACTAAGGACCTGGAGGCGCACGGTCTTTAATCCAAATTCCCTTTTCTTTGTCTATAGCGGTTATGCAGGACACAGATCATCTGCTAAACCGCATTGCGTTTGGTCCACGGCCCGGCGATGTCGTTCGGATTCAAGAAGTTGGGTTTGAAAAGTATTTCGAGCAGCAGCTCCATCCCGACCGAATCGAAGACAACGCCGCCGAAGCCCGCCTCGCCAATCTGAATTCACTTCAAATGCGCACGGCCGACCTTTACGACCGATATCGGCCGCCGCGGCAGGCACGGCAGCTACAGATGCGGCCCATGTTTCAGAACGTACCTCAACAGATCCTGCAGGAACTTCAAGCACAAAAGGTAATTCGCGCAGTTCACAGCGAGCGCCAGCTACAGGAAGTGATGACGGATTTCTGGTTCAATCACTTCAACGTGTTTTGGGGCAAAAACGCCGATCGATGGCTGACCACCAACTATGAAATGACTGCCATTCGTCCGCACGTCCTTGGGAAATTCAAGGATCTCCTGGGGGCGACAGCGAAAAGCCCCGCAATGCTTTTCTATCTGGACAATCACCTCTCGTCCTCCATCAAAGGTATCAATGAGAATTACGCTCGTGAGCTGATGGAGTTGCACACGCTGGGCGTAGACGGCGGCTACACCCAAAAGGACGTCCAGGAAGTGGCGCGGGCCTTTACCGGGTGGTCTATCGACAGGCCTCAGGTAACCGGCGAGTTCATGTTCCGTCCGCGAATGCACGATAACGGCGACAAGTTTATTCTTGGTCACAAGGTCAATGCCGGAGGGATGCGGGACGGGGAGGCCGTCATCGACATTTTGGCGGATCATCCGAGTACCGCACGTTTCATTTCCACCAAGCTTGTTCGCCGGTTCGTAAGTGATGATCCGCCTGCGAATCTTGTGAGGCATATCGGAGAGGTCTATAGAAAAACCGATGGCGACATTCGCGACATGATGCGCGCTATTGTTACATCGAAGGAATTCCAGTCACGCGATGCCATTGCGGCTAAAACGAAAACCCCCTTTGAGTATGTTGTCTCCGCGATCCGCAGTCTGGACGGAACGACCGACGGCTCTCGCCCTGTCGTGCAGGCGATTGCACGGATGGGGCAACCGCTTTATCAATGCCAACCGCCGGTCGGCTATCCGGATCACGGAGATCACTGGATGAGTAATGGGGCGATATTAGAGCGTTTGAATTTCGCCGTAGCACTGGCCGGAAAGAATATTCCCGGTACATTGGTGAGCTTCGACGAGCCGGTTAAAGCTGTCGTTGCGAGACTAGGATCACCAGAGTTCCAAAAGAGGTAATGGATATGGCAATCACACGTCGCTATTTCTTGAAATCCGGCGGTGTCGCGCTGGCAAGCTTTGCAACCACGGCTCCTTCTTTCTTAACGCGCACAGTATTCGCGCAGACAGACGCCGGACGCGGCACCGATCGTCCGATCATCATCGCGATTTTTCAACGAGGCGCGGCAGACGGGATTTCAATGGTGGTGCCCTTTGGAGACAAAAACTATTCCGCTGTTCGGCCACAGATCGCAATCCCTGAACCCGCACGCAACGCGACTGAAGGCGCCATTGATCTCGACGGTTTCTTCGGCCTTCATCCTTCTCTCGAATCCCTCAAGCCGCTCTTTGATGCAGGTCAGCTGGCCATCGTTCACGCCGTGGGATCCCCGGACAACACACGCTCGCATTTCGATGCTCAGGACTACATGGAGTCGGGGGCGCCAGGCAACAAATCTGTTTCGGATGGCTGGTTGAACCGATATTTGCAAGCGAGTCCATCACCGGATGCAACTCCTTTCCGCGCAGTCGCTCTCAACGCGACATTGCCGCGTTCGCTTTCCGGCTCTGCGCCAACAGTGGCTATGCAACGCGTAACCGACTTTGGAATCCGCAGCGGACAAGCAAGTCCAGAAATCGAAGCGATGTTTGCCGATGTATATAAGGATACCTTCGATGCCGTGAAGAAGCTTCGCAGCGTCAACCCGCAACAGTACGGTCCGGCATCGGGCGTTCAGTATCCGAATTCAGCTTTTGGTCAGACTCTGCTGCAAGTCGCGCAATTGGTGAAATCATCTGTCGGCCTGCAAGTCGCTTTCGCCGACGTGGGTGGATGGGATACACACGCAAATCAAGGTGCGGCGCGCGGACAACTCGCAAACCGCTTAAAAGAGTTCGGCGATGGGATCTCAGCATTGTACCGTGACCTCGGCGATCGCATGCGCAATGTCGTCATTCTCACGATGACCGAGTTCGGCCGCGCCATTCGGCAGAACGGCTCCGGAGGAACGGATCACGGCCACGCCAGTTGTCTTTTCGTCGCCGGAGGGCCTGTCAAGGGCGGCAAGGTCTACGGCCGGTGGCCGGGACTCGCACTTGAACAACTTCATGAGGGACGCGATCTGGCCCTCACGACCGATTTTCGCGCCGTGTTTTCGGATATTCTCACCGGCCATATGGGCGTGAAAGACGTCTCGAAAGTGTTCCCTGGCTTCAGAAAAACGGCTCCGCTCGAGATCGTGTAATCCTGACTAGTCCTACAATTTTATAGGACAACCTTCTATAGAAGCGGTCACCTCGACATATTCAGAATGAAGACTTCGGAGGTGACTTTGAACAGACTGTTTGTTGGAAACATACCCTTCACGAAATCGGAAGAAGCACTCGCGGAATGGTTCACTTCACAGGGATTCAAAACCCGAGCGGTGGAGATCATCCAAGATCGTGCAACCAGCAAGCCGCGTGGCTTCGGTTTCGTGGAACTCGAAGATGAAGGAATGGCGGAGACTGCCGTACGTTCTTTGAACGGCAAGCTGTTTGCAGGCCGCGCACTCACGATAAGTTGGGCCACCCCAATTCGCGAAAGCGCCTGAAGTGATTCGGGGACACAGGGACGAGGGGGCAGCCCCTCATCCCTGGACCCCGAATTATTTCGGAATGGATCCAACGTCTCATATTCCGCCAGTGAAGTTGTTCCACTATCTGATCCACGCAATGTCTCTCAGTGAGGATGAACGCGATCACCTTGGGAAATGTTCGCAGTGTCAGGCCGTATTGGAAGAATGGGAAAGGTACATCGAGCCTGCCGCCTAACTACTCACCGTTTAATTGAAAGACCACATCGCGACGCCGCGGGCGTGTGTCGAAATCGATAACGACGACCTGTTGCCACGTTCCCAGAAGAAGCCGCCCGTCTTTGAAAGGAATCGTCAACGAAGGTTTGAGCAGCGCAGCGCGCACGTGGCTCGAGCCGTTATCGTCGCCCCAAGTAGCGTGATGATGATAATCAGGTCCTTCGGGAATGATCTTTTGAAAAAATTCGTTTAGGTCCTTTACCAGCCCGGGCTCAAACTCGACGGTCGTCACACCTGCCGTTGATCCGGCAACAAAAATAATCGCATGTCCTTCGCGCATTCCACTCTTAGTCAATTCTGACTGGAGTGCAGGTGTGACATCTTTCACATCGCAATGACCGCGCGTTTGAAATTCAAATTGAATGGTACGGATCATGGCTAATTCGGTAATTCGGGGTCAGACGCCTAAATCACCCTAATTCTGGAACGGTTGCGTAATTACCTAAATTCCCTCAGGAATCTTCTATTGAATTTAGGTAATTACGCAACCGTTCCAGAATTAGGTGATTTAGCGGTGACTTTTCGCGGAACGGCTCGGTAGAATATGGCACACACAAACAAATTTTATGAACCGCAGTGTAAGGCAATCTGTTGTCGAAAAGGGCCGTGTCAGCGCCGTAGATACCGGCGGCGCACCGAGGCCGGTAGTCCGCGTCATCGATGCCGTCGGTTTAATTGTCGGTATCGTCATCGGCGCGGGTATCTTCCGTACGCCTTCAATTGTCGTCGGAAATGCTGCCAGTGCGTCGGCTGTGTACATTGCCTGGATTCTCGGCGGCGTGATGTCGCTTATTGGTGCGACTGTTTACGCTGAATTGGCGACAGCGTATCCGCATGCAGGTGGAGACTACTACTACCTCACACGCGCCTTCGGACGCCGTATCGCATTCCTTTTCGGCTGGGCTCGAATGAGCGTGATCCAGACCGGTTCCATTACGGTTTTCGCCTTCGTCGTGGGCGACTACCTAAGCCAGATCGTTTCTCTTGGACAGTATTCCCCCGCCATCTATGCCGCAGTGGTCGTTTTGGTAATGACTGGATTGAATATCTTGGGTGTGCGGCAAGGAACCGGGACTCAGAATGCGTTGACTGCAATTCAAGTTGCGGGAATGGTCCTCGTCATACTGGCCGGCCTCATGACAGCATCACCTGAGCCGGCTGCCGACACTGCTCGTCCGGCAGGTTCGACCTCGTTTGGGCTCATGATGGTCTTCGTCCTGTTTACGTACGGCGGATGGAACGAAGCGGCTTATGTTTCCGGAGAGTTGCGGGACGTCAGGCACAACATGGCGCGTGCTCTCATCCTGAGCGTTCTTGTAATCACTACCTTATATGTAGCGATCAATTGGGCGTATCTGCATGGCCTGGGGCTGAGTGGTGTGGCCAAATCGCAGGGGGTCGCCGCCGACCTCATGCGGCGAGCGTTCGGCGATATCGGAGCGAGGGGGATTAGCGTGTTGATCGCCATCGCAGCGCTCACTTCAGCAAATGCAACGATATTTACCGGCGGACGCAGTTCCTATGCCTTCGGCTGTGACTTCCGCCAGTTCAGGTTCATGGGCCACTGGAATCCCCGCACTGGAACACCCGTGAATGGCCTTATCGTACAAGGTGCCGTGTCACTGGCTTTGGTCCTGTTGGGAGTGTTCACACGGCAAGGATTTCAGACCATGGTCGACTACACCGCTCCCGTGTTCTGGTTATTCTTCCTGCTGACGGGAATCGCCTTTTTTGTGCTGCGGCGCAAGGATCGAACGACAAATCGTCCGTTTCGCGTGCCGCTTTATCCCCTTCCCCCGATAGTGTTCTGCATCATGTGTGCTTATCTACTGTATTCCAGCCTTGCCTATGCCCGTATCGGCGCTATGGCCGGCGTAGCGGTGTTGGCGGTTGGGGCGTTGTTGTTGCTATTCGTCGAACCGTCAACATCAAATATGAAAGAACGATGAAGAAAGGAGCCAACATGCAAAAAAGAACAGGTATTTACGTATTCGTATCCTGTTTCATCATGCTCGCTGTGTACGCGCCGACGGTCATGGCGCAAGCGCAGGCCGCCCAACCTTTACGAACGCCAGACGTGATCTTCGTCCCAACACCGCAGAATGTGGTGGAGGGTATGTTGAAGATGGCGAACGTGAAGGCTGGAGATGTCGTTTACGACCTGGGTTCAGGCGATGGCCGCATTCCGATTACGGCAGTACAAAAGTTCGGTGCTGTGCGTGCGATCGGAATTGATATCGATCCTCAACGCATCAAAGAAGCTAATGAGAACGCTGAAAAAGCCGGCGTGACCAACAAAGTAAAATTTCTCAACCAAGATCTGTTCACTACCGATTTCAGCGAAGCCACCGTCATTACCCTCTACCTGCTTCCAAGCTTGAACGAAAAACTCCGACCAAAGCTGTTGGAACTGAAACCCGGGACTCGGATTGTCTCGCACGCATTCGACATGGGCGATTGGAAGCCTGAAAAGACAGAAACCATCGACGGTAGAACGATCTACTTCTGGACAGTGCCGAAGAAATAAGAGTCAAGATGATGCGTGACCGACCCCCTGCCGCCGAAGGCGCCCGGGGCGGTCACACACCCACCTTCAGCCATAGCTAATCACCAGATCTCACCATGCACCGGAATCTCGAGCATCGGATGTAGTGGATCGCTCGTACGAATTACGATTGAGCCTTGAATGCGGCCCTTCTTCAATTCTTCCCGAACCAAATCGATTGTTATGCGCGACTTCTGTTGCAGCCCTTCCGGCGCATCGTACGCGAGCCGGAGGAACGGAAGATCACTATCGACAGACACAATCTCCAGGGTTCGAGAGCGGCTGGTCAGCACTGTTGTTTGCGTGAGCAACTGCATCAGCCTCGGATTCTGTTCCAACTCCGACAGACGCAAAACGCCGAAATCAATATCTTCAGGAAACGCATACAACTCCGGCTTCACAAATAAATTTGCTTGAATGTGAAGTCGCGGCCGGTCCGTGATGTTTGTGGCGATATAGATCGGCTCCGTGTACCGTCCGAATGGCACGCCCGGACGAACTTTCACCATGAGCTCGAATTCTTGTCCCGGCCGGACCGTCCTTAGGTGAACCATGTAGTGATTCTGAGGATACTCGATTCCGCCAAGCTCCAACGGGTCGGCTTCATGATTCATGATCCGAACGTGCTTTTCCGGAGCTTCATCCTGATACGCGGTAAAGAAAACAGCAGGAAATGGAACGAACTCAATTGGAGGCCTGATGGTTGCAGTTAGGTGCAACTCCGTCTGCGGCCGCTTCGGATCGTCGGTGTAGACAACTGCCGTGGCCTCCGTTTCGCCCGAAAAACCCGTCGTGTTCCATTCGACATTTATCGGAACAAAGGCGTCCGGCAAAACCTCAGGACGAAACCGGCTCGTCATTCCGGGAAGGCTCATCTCGACCTTTTCGATGTGCAATGGAGCTTCGCCCGTATTCCGGATCTCAAATGCATGAGACACGCTTTCGCCCTGCTTCACAACTCCGAAATCGTAGTTGGGCGATGCGACCGAGCCACTCTGCGCGTGGCTGACACAGCTGACGAACAGGAACCAACTGCTGACGAGAAAAGTTCGCATAAATCAAAAAAAGCGAGGCCGCAGCTACGGCCTCGCTGAGGATTTCTCCTCAAGATGGATTGCTACTGGAGATAGAAACGGAGTTGAGCAAGGCGAAGACCCTGGTTGTAGTAGCTCCAGAACCAGTCCTCCAAATCACCCGTAAAGAGCGACGCGCGGACGGTATCACCCGCAGAGCACGAAAAACCGAAGGCATTGTCCGCCAGGCAAGTTGTAACCAGGGAGGTGAGCTGCTTGGTCACATTCTGCCAGCCGGGTTTATTCCCTTTTGTACTGATTGGACGGGTGATTAGAGCGTTCTCAGTAGAACACACAGGTTCGTTCGTAGTCGGATCGATGGCGCAAGTGCTCACTGTGGCTTGACCGCCAGGCTTGCCCAGAGCTCTCGCCCAAACGCTATAGGCGGCTTGTTGGGCTTCCGGTACGTCACATGGAACAACGACGACGTTCGGGTCTGAGATGTTGGTGTTGCATGGCAGCTGGAATACTGCGCCGTAACCTGTCTTTGTGTTGCCATCGCAGTCCACGGCTGCATCGAAACCATTGCCATCGCATACTCGGAAATCCTCGCCGGGAACCAGGTAGATATTAGTAGTGACCCCGCCGTTTTTCCCCAGATCCACAAAAATCGTGTGGCGGCTCGTATCTTGGAGACTCGAGTTCTTGGGATTCTCCACACCGATGATGTTCAGATTGTAGTGGGGCCCGCTCAGTTTCAGCTTCTGAGCCATCAATGGCTGTACACTCAGGAGCGCACCGATCAGAAGTAAACCACGAAATCTCATTCTTCCTCCTTGAACTGCTGTGCTTCACTAAGTCGATTTTTCTTGGGTAGGCTGAAGGCACCCAGACGCAGGGAGGACGAGCCCAGGTGCCCACTCTTCGACTGACACCGCAACATGCTGGACTACGGTGAAATCAACAGTCGCGGCGATTCTCACAACGTGACACGACCAAGGCAAGAGTTTTTCAGTACTAAAGTACTATTGATCGGTACTCGGGTACTGTCGTATCGAGAGCACTACTCGCGATCGAGGAGGTTATGCTTGACGGCAAACATTGCAACTTCGAGCCGGTTGGAGACTCCAAGTTTCTCGAAGATGGAAGAGAAGTAATTCTTCACTGTCTGCTCGCTGAGAGCGAGACGCGTAGCGATTTCCTTGTTGCTGGCTCCACTGATGACGGCATCGACAATATCCAATTCCCTGCGTGTGAGGCCGTAGGTTTCCTTTGATTTCGAGGCTGATGCGCCCTGCAACTCTTTGAGGACTTCCAACAGATTGGTCATACCGGGACGAGTGACCCAGTATTCGCCCTGCATGACGCGATGAATGCACTGAAACAGAGTGTCCGTCGCGGATTCCTTCAATACGATTCCGCGCGCGCCCAGTTGCAGCGCTTCAACGACCTGATCACGTTCGATGGCTGCGGTAAGGACAACGATTCGAATGGAATCCTCTGCAAGGGAGCGCATCGCGTCCATGCCTGTCCGGTACGGCATGGCAAGATCGAGCAGCAGGATGTCTGGCCGGAGTTCTTTAGCGAGATTGACGGCGATCTCGCCGTCCACAGCCTCACCGACGACCTCCAGGCCGGGCTCGGTTTGCAGGAGCATTTTGAGACCATCACGAAAAATGGTGTGGTCGTCAGCGATGACTATGCGAATAGGCTTTAAACTTCCTGTCATTCTCCTTCGCAGAAAAACTGAATTATAAGATCGTTCACAATAAAACCAACACCTTCCAGGGTTCAACGGAAAAGGGAGCGAAACGAATTAGTGTTCCGGTAGACGTTGCAGGCCCCGCGCCCATTATCGCGAAGCATTTTCTCGCCGGGCGAGCGAAAACAAGCACTCGCAACTGCAAAAAAAATCTCGGTTTTTGGAAAGATCTTGTTTTTTTTCTGATGCAAAACAAAAAATGGTGGCTCGTGCCAGTGGTTCTCGTCATCCTTGTGGTCCGTGCGCTGATCATTATCGGCAGCGCCATTTGTCTACACGCTTTTCTGAAGCTGGGAGCGAGACTCCAGGATTGTTAGGCCATGTCGACGTGTAATCACACTGTGCGTTTCAACACTGATCACAATCCGATCTGAGGTTCGAGGAATAGATAAGGTGTCACTAACTGAAAGTGAAAATCCGTTGCGGAACAACAGCTCGCACCGTGCAAGTATCGGAAAGAAGAGGCGATTTTCGCGAGCAAAATTAGCATACGCTTTCTTTCTTTTGATACTCGTATTCGGAACTGTTTTTCTTGCAGAGTTCATCGCGCTTGCCCGCACGACACGCTTGCCTCGTGACATCTTTCTAATGGGGTTCGCCGCAACTCCTAACAGTCTAGTGGACGATACCCGTATAAATTCGATGGGATTCACCGGTGATTCCCTCGATCTCATTAAACGCGAGGAAACAATACGGATTCTAACGCTTGGCGGTTCGGCGATGTTTGACCGACGTATGACGGAGCGACTCAAAGATAGCTTTAATGCAATTTCCTTCCACCGGGTCGAAATTATCGGTGGTGCTCTTCGAACTCATACTACTGCAAGTAGCGTGCTTAAATATAAGCTGCTTTCAAAATATAAGCCGGATTTTGTTCTCATTTATGAAGGGATTAACGATCTTTGGGCTAATCATTACGCGAGGGAAGACTTTCAAGCGGATTACTCCCATCTGAATCCTTGGTACAAGCGTAATGTTTGTCTCGATCACAGTGTGATCTGTCGGCTTTTCTACAACGAATGGATTTATCGGAAACCTGCAACAGTAGTCTGGCAGACGGTCTACCGTGATTCGCCAGCCGAAGATGTGTTTCGTCAGAATCTGATCACGCTGATCCAGTCTATTCGTGCGAACGGTTCTGTCCCGATCTTGATGACGTTTGCATGGAGCATACCTGACAACTACACGAAAGAATCCTTTCAATCCGGCAGCCTGGGCTATAACAATCCGACGAAATACGACAGTGCGCCTGTTGAAATGTGGGGATCAGTCGGCTATGTGCGTGAGGGCCTTCAGGCGAACAACAACACAGTGGTTCAAATAGCTAGAGGTAACAACGTCCTGTTGATCGATCAGGAAAGGCTGATAGGTAAAGATCTTTATTGGTTTGGAGACGTATGCCACTTGAGCGAGGAAGGTACTGACAGATTCATTCGCAATATCACCAGCTTTTTCATAGACAACAAGTTGGTTCTCCGACGACAGACGGACTAAGCTGTCCGAAGAGACCTCTCGTCTGGTTCAATGAGACAACTCCTACAAGAAGAATAGTTGGCTGATGCGTGTCGAGCGTGCTCCGGCTCCGGCAGTCGTGCGGATAAATCTAACAACCATCTAACAACAGAGCCCAAACACACGCTAAACAGCACTAAATCAGGATTGAAGGATTCAAGCTAGTTAAGTTGCAGGGCTAGAGGCAGTTATGAGTTAAATCAACAGGTTGGCGCCGGCCGCGGCAGTTGCCACATTCTCTCTCGCAGAAAAACTGATTTCGAGACGGCTGCCTTTCCCAGGCATAGACTCCAACACGAGGTCACCGCCGATGGCGCGAATGCGTTCCTTTACCGTGAGCGGCCCCTGATGAGTCTTGTCCAATTCAGGGAGCGTCCATCTGCCTTTGAATGGGAAACCCTGTCCGTCATCCTCTATGGTGAGTTTCCAAGTACCTTGGTACCGCCCGAATCGCACTAATCCGTTACGAGCGCCGCTGTGTTTGCGAATGTTGGTCAAGAGTTCTTGGACGATGCGGGCAAGTTCCTGGCAAATGGACGAAGGCAGCGACACTTCCTGCAGGTCAGTATGGAACTTCGTGGAAATGCCGGTATCCCTTCGGAATCGATCGACTCGGTCGGCAATAAAGTCCAACAAATCCTCTGGTCCTACTTCTGGTGGTTTCATTTGCTGCATGAGCTCACGAAGCGAGAGCACTTCATTGTGAAGCAACTCCTGGAGATCACGGAGATCTTCTTTTGCGAGCGACTCGCCTCGTTCGACATTTCTTCGCAACACCGCAACCCGCATCTCGGCGCCGACCAAAGATTGAATCACGCCATCATGCAATTCCCGCGCGAGACGGGCTCGTTCCAGGGTCCCGGCTCTCGATCGGAGAAGATCGCCAAGGAATACGCTGTAGATTGCTGAACCGATTTGGTTGACTGCAGCTTCAATGAAGCTCTTGCCGTCGGCAAATGGTATCGCGGTTGAGGAATCGAACACGTACACGTTTGCCGACCACTCATCCCTGAAAAGGAATGACGCATTGAAACTGGACGGCCGCGGCAGGAGTGCATTCAAATCGGCGGGTAATTCAGATTCGGATGTATCGACTTTGACGTTATCGCCGTTGACTCTACATCCCCGCCACAACGTCATCCGACCGCCACGATGATCCATCATCACCAGCCATACTTCGCCTGCGTCGTACACATGCAGCAGCGACTCGATCGTCACGTGAACGGCCCTGGTCAGTCCCAGTTCCGACCGGATACTTCTTCCGATATCCGATACCAGGGCGATCTCAGTCCGGTGTTGTTTTTCCTTGCCGGACAAATACCCCAGCAGCACGCCGACCACAATGAGATACGCCGCCCGCACGATAAGCCGATTCAGTTCGATCGCCTCCACCGGTCCAAACAATCGGGGGGCCGAGCTGACCAGGAAGCTTTCGGCGAACAGGATCATGATCAATACAGCCGTCGTCGTCATCGTTTCCCGCAGATGCCATCGATAGGCGGCTGCGACGATCGCGAAGATGAAGAACGCGAAAAACGGGCTGCTCGCCGGGCCACGTGAAAACAGGGTCAGAAGAAGGGCCCAGATCATATCCGCCGAATGCATGAACGGCATCAGCTTCGAAGAGCTTGCCTTTGTCGACCCCAAATACGTGACGATCGCGACGCTGTAGGCTACGTGGGCCAGCAAAAGCGTATATGCGAGGTTCGCGAAGCGAGTCGGTTCGAACGAGTCAATGAAGATCGCGCAAAATGAGCAGACCGAAAGGAACGCGCGCGCGGCGGCAAGAGTGCTTTCGATGCGGAACGTGTCAGGTTGTTCGAGCTTCTCGAATCGATTCTTCAGAGAAGCCCACCGCACGGCGGAGGCGAGCATAGGAAGCCCATCCTAGCACCGCGACACGTTTTACTTTGCTCTGTACTCGGTGGTTCAAAACTCGATTTCGAGATGGCGTGTGAGCGACCCCTGCCGCCTGCGGCCCGGCTCTCCCCCTCGTGAGGGGGAGACGCGAGCGAAGCGAGCGAGGGGGTCGCTCACACATCATCTTGAATTGCAGTATGTTGCCTCTGAACTAGAATCACTTCATGATACTGGCTGCAGTAATCGTTGGTGTTCTGCTTTCCGCAACGCCGGCACAGAACGACGTGCAACCTCAACGTATTGTCGCTGCCTCAAACGTGCGGCTGCGAGGTGAACCTCAGACAACCGCTGACGAATTGACGCGCTTGGCCTTGGGCACCGTTCTCACACAACTCGAAACATCCGCAGACGGTACCTGGTACCGCGTCCAGACGCCGGATGGCAAATCGGGATGGGTCTTCTCTAATCTCACCGAGCCATTCAGCGAGCGGGAGAGCACTGTTGTCTATCGCCGAGTCATCCAATCTCGCCTCAAAGCGGAGACCCTTAGTTTCTCCGATGCATCGGACTTGTTTCAGTTCATTGAGCGCATTGCGCCACGGATACAAGGTCCGGGCCGCGCAGAATTCGACCTGTTTCGCCTGCGTGCTCTGCATCGTTCCCTCGATCAAATCATGGGTTACGAACCCAAAGATCCGGCACACCGGGATTGGATCAACAAACATGAAGACAGTCTCGTGTACAGCGAACCCGCAGGACACTGGCTGGTGAGAGCAGACCTGTATTGGGAACTGGAAACGAGGAACCGCGGAAACCCGATCGCCGAGGAAATAGCTTGGGACGCCGCCACTACCGGCATTCCCGGCGAGTGTGAGGGTTACATCCCCTGTTACTCGCAGTGTTTCTGCTCTCGGACGCGCGCTATCTCGATATCTACCCCAACGGCCGGCACGCAGAAGAAGCCGCTGAGCACATCGATTACCTGCTACAAGAAATCTTGAAGCCTAATAACCCTTACACGATGGATTCACGGGATTTCGGGGAACTCCGCGAATCCATCGCCAAGTTGTCGACGATTCTCGAGCGTTCGTCCATCCTCAAGAAGACTACAATGCTCACACGTTTGAAGCGGATCGAAGAGACCTATCATTGAAGCTGCATATTTAAGGCTGCCGTTGCTTTCTTTCTTCTTGCAGCTTGAGAAATTCAATTTCTTTCGCGCCTTCCGGTTTCTGGAATGAAAACATTTCCGGCCGAGTAGGCGCGTCCAGATTCCAATCGAAGAACTCGACGGTGATGCGGGGCTGGCGCGGCTTTGCCTTGTTGATAACCTGGAGCCTTTGAATACGCGGATTCTGGCCATCGGTGACCCAAAGCTGCCACTCGGCATTGGGTTCTGTGAATGCCAGGTGATGCACGGTTAAATCAAACATCTGCGTCTTGCCGATCACATAAGCAGTTCTCAGAGACGGAACGAGGCTCTGATAAGGATCTGTTTCGAGGAGGTTCCTGACCGGCAGATCCACATCACGCTTTTCCAGTGCTTCGAGTACGCCGTCAAGTGTCTTGGGAGCCGGAACTGACGCATAAAGATTAGGACCTGGAGAATAGAGTACGGCTTGGCCGCCGTCATAAAACAATTCCACTTCCTTTCCACGTCCTTTGAAGTCGACTCGCAATTTGTCTGGGCGTTGAACAGTGATTTCGCTGGTATTGAAATAGGTGATGATCTGCCCGTTGCTTCCCACGTACTCCCTCGTACCTCGCGTTCGAAACGAGAAAGTTTTCGCGTCACGGATCGGGTCGCTAACGGCTTTCAAAACCTTGAGAGCAAGTGGATCGATATCCTTTTTCTGGTCTGCTTTTTGGTCCGGCGTCTTAGTGGTGGGCTTATTTCTTGTGGCAGTCTGAGCAGAGAGCAAAAGCGAACAGCAAAGCAAGAGAACGCAGTGCTGAACAATCTTATACATAATTCCTCCGAGCGTTGGTGGCCGCACGTAGATGACCGCGCACGCATTTTGCGGAGGAATCCAGTAAATTTCCGGAGTCGAGCCGGACGTTACTACACGTCCGGCTTTGTTTTTCTCACGGATTTGGCACAGCCTCGTAGACCAAATTCGAGCCCGAATAGTACGGCCGGTAATAGGCGCCACCACAGTCGTAGAGCGCTGTTCCACTGGTTCCGACCATCGTGCACGAGGGAGGCAGTGTCGCGACGACAGTGCCTGTTGGTGGGGCTACGACAACCGTGTTGTCGTTGTGACCCGCAGCCGCAGCGCCTATGGCAGCAGTTGTAGCGCCGGCAGCAGCACCAGCAGCGAAAGAACCCCAACCCCAGCCGTGATCATCCCAATACCCACCGTTCCATCCACCATGGACGTCAACGTCCCTGTCGACGTTGACATTTCGATTCACGTTGCTGACATTGCGATTCACGTTTGCGCTGTTGAAGTTACGGTTGACGTTAGTCCTGTCCACATTGGAGCTGCTGATATTACCCCGGTTGACGTTGGCGCTGTTGAAATCGCCCGTAGATCTGTTTTGTACTCGAGGCTGCATGTCACCACCGCCGCGCGATATGCCGCCTCCCCCCGATAGGCCGCCAGCACGCACACCGCCGCCGCCCCCACGCCCTCGCTGAGCCTCCGCCGATCCCAGCCACAGTCCACTGATAAGGAAAATGATCAGATATATGGTTGCTTTCCGCATACCGCTCTCCCCTTGAATGCCCGATCAGGGTTTTAGTCTCTTACTTCCAATTTACGCTTTTTCGAAATCCTGTAGGGGCAGTCGCAGACGGCCCCTACAGTGCAGATTGGAGCTTGTACGCCACGAGGAACAGTCTGAGGAAAGGAAACAACACTTTACCGTCGGGCTGAGGTCGATAGGCATCGCGAATACGGCCGGTGTATTCTTGTAGAAACTTTTCCCTGTCACCTGCTGCCATGGCCTCGAGAAACGGGCGCATTCCCGTTCCCTTGTACCACTCGACGATCGCGTCGGCGTTCGGCATAACGTG